>NZ_JAIGQA010000117.1:0-26758 GCF_019733245.1 Streptomyces sp. WAC04114 | reverse complement strand
GGGCGGGGGCAGGGTGCGTAGACATACGGGATCCAGGATCTCACCCCGCCGAATTTGATGGCTAACGCTTTTGTCTCGGCGGGTGGGGCGGGTGTCGGCCCGGGCTCGCCGTGCCCGGACGGGAAGAGCACGAAAGAGCCCCTCTCCGTGAGGAGAGGGGCTCTGGCCCTGGTGAGGGCGGTTGTGGCTGGGGCCGGGGTCGAACCGGCGACCTATCGCTTTTCAGGCGATCGCTCGTACCAACTGAGCTACCCAGCCACGAGGTTTCACGTGAAACCTCAGCGGTCCTGACGGGATTTGAACCCGCGGCCTCCACCTTGACAGGGTGGCGAGCACTCCAAACTGCTCCACAGGACCAAGCTTCGTACGACAGTGTCGCACAGGGTGGTGCGTGCCCCCAACGGGATTCGAACCCGTGCTACCGCCTTGAAAGGGCGGCGTCCTAGGCCGCTAGACGATGAGGGCTATCGGCCCGCCTGTGCGCTTCGCAGCGCGTCGGGGACGTGAGAAGCATATGGGATGGCGGGAGCTATCGCCAAAACGGTTTAGGGGGAGGGCGAGGAAGTGCCCTCGGACGGGGCGCCGGGGGACGGGCTCGCGCCGGGCTGGTTCTCCTTCGGGAGGTGACGGCTGACCTCGGCCGTCGTGAGGCCGAGGCCGCCCAGCTCGATCTCGTCCCAGGCCTGGAGGTGGCGGGTGTCGCGGTCGAAGTAGAGGATCGACGCCTCGATGGGGTCGGGGTGCTTGCCCTCGATGGCGCGCAGGCCGCTGCCGCCCGTGGAGCCCTCGATGCGCAGCCGGGTGCCGTAGGGCAGGTCCTCCATCTCGTCGTGGTGGAGGTGGCCGGCCAGGACGAGGGGGACCTCGCCGTCGACCTCGCGGGCGGCGGAGGGCTCGTGGGCGACGGCCACGTCCACCGGGGTGCCCGCGGTGCTCTGGTCGCGCAGGGCCGTGGCCAGACGGGCCCCGGCCAGTTCCTGGGACTGCTCGGCGCCGGCCCGCTGCGAGCGGTCGGGGGTGAACTGGGGATCGCCGATGCCCGCGAAGCGCAGGCCCTTGATCGTCTGCGCCTTTCCGTCGTCCAGGACGTGGACGTTCTTCAGGTCCTCCATGTAGCGCTGGGTGATCATCGAGTCGTGGTTGCCGCGGACCCAGACGTAGGGGGCCCCGAGGTCCTCGATGGGGTCAAGGAAGCCGTTCTCGGCGGCGGTGCCGTGGTCCATGGTGTCGCCGGAGTCGACGATGACGTCGACCTTGTACTGCTCCACCAGCGAGGCGATGATCTTCCAGCTCGCCGGGTTGAGGTGGATGTCGGAGACGTGCAGGACCCGGATCGTGGAGGGGTCGGGCGCGTAGGCGGGGAGCGTCGAGGTGGCGTCGTAGAGCTTGGTCACGTTGGTGACCAGGCGGGCCAACTCCTTCTGGTAGACGTCGAATTCCGTGACGATGCTGCGCGCGTTGCCGACCAGGGAGGGGGCCGAGGTGAGCAGGCCGGAGAACTTGGGTTCCAGGACGGAGTCGGGCCGCCAGGTGGCGTACGCGGTGCCGCCCGAGGCGGCGAGGAGGGTGAGGGCGAGGCCGCCGGCGGCCAGGGCGCGGCGCGGGCGGCGGTAGACGGCGAGGCCGAGTGCGGTGGCGCCGGCGACGACGGCGACGCCGGAGCGCACGGCCAGGTCGAGGGTGCCGCGGCCGACGTCCTCGGTGACCTCGTCCTGGAGCCCGGAGAGGCGCTCGGGGTGGTCGACGAGGGCCTGGGAGCGATCGGGGTCGAGCTGGTCGACGTTCACGTCCAGGCGGACGGGGGCGATGTGGCTGTCCAGCTGGAGGGCGCCCAGCGGCGAGATGTTGATCTTGGTGCCGCCGGTGAAGGAGGGGCGCAGGGTCATGGTGGTGTTCATGGGGCCGACCGGGACCCGGACGTTGCCCACGACCAGCAGTCCCAGCCAGGCGCCGAGGAGGACCACGGCGACGAGTCCCACGGCACGGGTCCACGGGTGCGGCTGTGCCACGAGCTCGATCGTGGTGGGTGCCTGGCGGGAGCGATAACGGCGGGCCAGGGCGCTCGGGGCCTTGCGGATCGGGTTCAGGACACTCAGGACTGCGGCGGGGACGCGGGCCATTGATCCCGTATGCCCAAGTCCGGGGCCGGATATGCGGCGCCGTACGGCTCTCGTACGGCGGGGTCGTGGCCGACAATGGGCCTGTGCTGGAGATGACGCGTGAGGAGTTCGAGGAGCTGGTCGCCGAGGCGCTCGACCGGATTCCGCCGGAGTTGACACGACTGATGGACAACGTCGCGGTGTTCGTGGAGGACGAGCCGCCGTCGGACGATCCCGAGCTGCTCGGGCTGTACGAGGGGACTCCGCTGACCGACCGGGGTGAGTGGTACGCCGGTGTGCTGCCCGACCGGATCACCGTCTACCGGAATCCGACGCTGCGGATGTGCGAGTCGCGGGAGGACGTCGTCGCGGAGACGGAGATCACCGTCGTGCACGAGATCGCCCACCACTTCGGCATCGACGACGCGCGCCTTCACGCCCTGGGATACGGCTGACCGGGTTGTGAATACGGGGCGCGTGTCCTCTTGTGGGCGGCGGGAGTTGGAGGTGTTGACTCCATCACCCCTTCCGGAGGTGGCCCCGTGCGCCCCTTGTACGTACCCGTCCGACTGGCCGCCACGGTCGTGGCGGTCGCCGCTGCCGCCGGCTGCATGAGCGTCGGCGACGACACGGGCGGGAGCGTCAAGCCGTCGCACTCCGCCGGGCAACGGGGCGGCAAGGCGCCCGACGGCGGGCCCGCGGTGTCGGGCGGCGGCGGAGGGTTCGGCGCGGCCGGGGCCGGTGGCGAGCGGGGCCGCGGCAAGGACGGGAAGGGCAAGAAGGGCAAGGGCGGCCGGTCGGGGGAGTCGGCCTTGCCCGAGGCGTCGCCGAGCGCCGACGCGAGCCCGGCCGCGCCGGGGCGTGACAGGCCGGGGAAGCCGGCGCGGCCCACGCCGAAGCCGCCGGCCCCGCCGACGCCCACCCGCACGGCCGAACCGGAGCCCACGCCGACGCCGCCGGAGCCGACGACGTCACCGGAGCCCACGCCCGAGCCGTCGTCGTCGGCGCACGAGCCGCCCGGGCCGCAGCTCGCACAGCGGGAGCCGGCGCCGGAGGCCGGGTCGCCGGCGTAGGGCCGTGGGGATGCTTCGGAGGGGCGGGAGGATTTTCTTCGAGGGCGGGAACAATCCCGGCCGGAGGGTGGTTGGAGCCCTCGGGACGCTGTCCGGTCGTCGGACGGTGGCCCACTGTCGCCTGGACAGTCCGGTTTGCCTTGAGGGGCCCGGAGTGCGTATGGTGGCAGATCGTTTGATCCCATCTTGCCCGGCGCCACTGCAGAGCGCGCCGTGTGGCGCGTACTCTCCCTTGCCGTGGTGGACCGCATTGAGGCGGTCGTATTGCGAATCGCGAATCACGGAGTTGACGGGCGCGTGCCGACTGAGACTCCGGAAGGTTTCGCATTCGCATGTCCATCACCAGTACTGATCACGTCGTCGTGCCCGAGAACGAGGCAACCGAGGACGCCCCCGAGGCCACCTTCGCGGACCTCGGTCTCCCCGAAGGCGTTGTGCGCAAGCTCGCGCAGAACGGCGTGACCACCCCCTTCCCGATCCAGGCCGCGACCATCCCGGACGCCCTGGCCGGCAAGGACATCCTCGGCCGCGGCCGCACCGGCTCCGGCAAGACCCTGTCGTTCGGTCTGCCGACCCTGGCGCGTCTCGCCGGCGGCCGCACCGAGAAGCACAAGCCCCGCGCGGTCATCCTCACCCCGACCCGTGAGCTCGCGATGCAGGTCGCGGACGCCCTCCAGCCGTACGGCGACGTCGTCGGCCTGAAGATGAAGGTCGTCTGCGGCGGTACGTCGATGGGCAACCAGATCTACGCCCTGGAGCGCGGCGTCGACATCCTCGTCGCCACCCCGGGCCGACTGCGCGACATCATCAACCGCGGCGCCTGCTCCCTGGAGAACGTCGAGGTCGCCGTCCTCGACGAGGCCGACCAGATGTCCGACCTGGGCTTCCTGCCCGAGGTCACCGAGCTGCTCGACCAGGTCCCGGCCGGCGGCCAGCGCATGCTGTTCTCCGCCACGATGGAGAACGAGATCTCCACGCTGGTCAAGCGCTACCTGAGCAACCCGGTCACGCACGAGGTCGACAGCGCCCAGGGCAACGTCACGACCATGTCGCACCACATCCTCATCGTGAAGCCCAAGGACAAGGCGCCGGTCACCGCCGCGATCGCCTCCCGCAAGGGCCGCACGATCATCTTCGTCCGCACCCAGCTGGGCGCCGACCGCATCGCCGAGCAGCTGTGCGACTCGGGCGTGAAGGCCGACGCGCTGCACGGCGGTATGACGCAGGGCGCGCGCACCCGTGTGCTGGAGGACTTCAAGAAGGGCTACGTCAACGCGCTCGTCGCGACCGACGTCGCCGCCCGCGGCATCCACGTCGACGGCATCGACCTGGTGCTGAACGTGGACCCGGCCGGGGACCACAAGGACTACCTGCACCGCTCCGGCCGTACCGCGCGTGCGGGCCGCTCCGGCACCGTCGTGTCGCTGTCCCTGCCGCACCAGCGGCGTCAGATCTTCCGGCTGATGGAGGACGCGGGCGTCGACGCCTCGCGCCACATCATCCAGGGCGCCGGCGCCTTCGACCCGGAGGTCGCCGAGATCACCGGTGCCCGGTCGATGACCGAGGTCCAGGCCGAGTCCGTGGGCAACGCCGCGCAGCAGGCCGAGCGTGAGGTCGCCTCGCTCACCAAGGAGCTGGAGCGGGCGCAGCGGCGTGCGAACGAGCTGCGCGAGGAGGCCGACCGCCTGGTCGCCCGGATCGCCCGCGAGCAGGGTGAGGACCCCGAGGCCGCGGTGGCCGAGGCCCAGGCCGCGGTGGCGGCTGCGGCGGCCGAGGTGTCCGTGCCCGAGCAGCCGGCGGCGCAGGACGTCGACCGGGCGGACCGGGACGACCGTGGCGGGCGTTCCTACGAGCGTCGTGACGACCGCGGCGGTTTCCGTCGTGACGACCGTGGTGGCCGTTCGTTCGAGCGTCGTGACGACCGTGGTGGCCGTGGCTTTGAGCGTCGTGACGACAACCGTGGTGGCGGTTTCCGCCGCGACGACCGTGGTGGCCGTTCGTTCGAGCGTCGTGACGACCGTGGTGGCCGTGGCTTTGAGCGTCGTGACGACAACCGTGGTGGCGGTTTCCGCCGGGACGACCGTCGTGACGACCGTGGTGGCCGTTCCTTCGAGCGTCGTGACGACCGTGGTGGCCGTGGTTTCGAGCGTCGTGACGACAACCGTGGTGGCGGCTTCCGCCGCGACGACCGCCCGGGCCGTTCCTTCGAGCGTCGTGACGAGCGCGGTGGACACCGTGGCAGCGACCGACCCTTCAACCGCGACCGTCAGGGCGACCGCCCCGGCTTCCGCTCCTCCGGTCACGACCGCCCCTCGGGCCGTCGTGACGACCACCGCGGCGGTGGTTCGTTCCAGCGTCGCGACGACAAGCCGCGCTGGAAGCGCAACGGCTGACATCAGCGCATGACGAGCGCCGTGGCTCCGCCCCAACGGGCGGGCCACGGCGCTCCGTCGTTGCGGCGGGCGCTCCGGGGCCGGCACTGACACGCCCGAACCGGCCGGTCGGTGGCGCTCATCGGCCCTGTTCGTCCCTTTGACGGGGCCGGGACACCGATACCCGATCGGAGACTGGGCATCGTCCGGCTATGCTCGTGGGGGCAACATCGCCTGGGCCCTTAGCTCAATTGGCAGAGCAGTGGACTTTTAATCCATTGGTTGTGGGTTCGAGTCCCACAGGGCCTACAAGGAAGCCCCGGTTCGGATCGTCTCCGGACCGGGGCTCTTGTCGTTGTGGGGGGCGGGTCAGCCGGTGGCCAGCATCCCCGACCGCAGGCGGGCGACCGTGCGGGAGATGAGCCGGGAGACGTGCATCTGCGAGATGCCGAGCCGGGCGCCGATCTCCGCCTGGGTCAGCTCCTCCACGAAGCGCAGGTGCAGGATGAGGCGCTGGCGTTCGTCGAGTTCGGCGACCAGCGGGGCCAGCGCGTGGAAGTCCTCGACGAGTTCGAGGGCCGGGTCCTCCTCGCCGATGAACGCCGACAGCGTCGTCTCGCTCTCGTCCGGGTCGCCGGTGACCGTCGCGTCGAGGGAGGACGACACATAGCCGGCGGCGGCGATCTGGGCCTCGACGACCTCTTCCTCCGACAGGTTCATCAGAGCGGCCAGTTCGGCCACCTTCGGCGCGCGGCCGAGGCGGGAGGCCAGCTCCTCGGTGGCCTTGGCGAGTTCCGTACGGGCTTCCTGAAGGCGGCGCGGCACGTGCACGGCCCAGGACGTGTCACGGAAGAACCGCTTGATCTCGCCGACGATGTACGGCACCGCGAAGCTGGTGAACTGCACCTCGCGGGAGACCTCGAACCGGTCGATGGCCTTGATCAGCCCGATGACGCCGACCTGGACGATGTCCTCCATCGACTGTCCGCTGGTGCGGAACCGGCGGGCCGCGAAGCGCACCAGCGACATGTTCATCTCGATGAGCGTGTTGCGGGCGTACTGGTATTCGGGCGTGCCCTCCTCGAGCACGGCCAGCCGGTCGAGGAACTGTCCGGTCAGCCCGCGCGCGTCCTGCGGGGCGAGCTTCTGGGGCTCGGCGATCTGCGGCAGTTCCTCACCGGTGCAGGTGGCGGAATCCGTCGTCGTGCCGATGCGCATGGTCGCCGTCACGGGCCCTCCCTCTTGTTCCGGCCCGCTCCGATCCCCCGACAGGCCACCTCCAGCGCCGTTACCCGCGCTCGCCCCGGTCATGCCCCGCATATGCCCCGACGAGACGTAGACCACAGTCGGCGCAGGTCGAGGCGGTGTCGGGGTACTCGGACCGGTACTGCGACGGTACGAGCAGGGAGGGCGGGCGGTGGAGTGCGGGAGAGAAGACCGAGGGGCTCGCGGAACGGACAGTTGTCGTTTGACAACTATAGGTGGAGGGCAACAGCCTAGGCATGCCGAACGTGCTCGGGGAAGAGACCGGAAGGAAAGACTCCGTGCGGGGCGGCGCGTAATTCAGGCAGTCCGGGCACCGGACGAGCGGGAGTCTTCGGAGTCGTCGTGTATCTGGGCCGCCGCCGCGTCGCAGAACGCCTCCAGCCCCTGCAGCAGCGCGACCCGCTTCGCGGCGGGCATCTGGTCGAGCACCGCGCCCAGCGCCTGCTCCCGGCGCATCCGCAGGTCGTCCAGGAAGGCGCGGCCCCGGCCGCTGAGGTGCAGGCGGACCTCGCGCCGGTCGGCCTCGCTCACCTCGCGCTCGACGAACCCGGCCGCCTGCAGCCGGTCGCAGAGCCGGCTGGTCGAGGGCGGTGTGGAGGCCAGGGAGTCGGCGAGCGTGCGCAGGTTGATGTCCTCGTGGTGTTCGAGGATGAGCAGCACCCGCAGCTGGGACGCGGAGGCCGGCGCGGTCGAGGCCCGGCCCCACAGGACTTCCAGCAACTCCGCGGCCGTGGAGGTCACACGGGCGACCTCTGCTGGCTCAGGGCGGGGTCGGAGGGAAGTCACAGTCACACTCTCGCAGGCGCCGGGATGGCCGTCAGCGTACTAGGCGTGAGCTGAACCGCCCGGGACCCGCTTACCGGCCCGTGCACAAGACCCGTTTCGAGGACGCGTCGGCGTCCCACCGAGGATGGTGAACAGACCACCGTGACCACGATCACGAGCAGATTCGTGGCCGCCGAGCGCGCTCTGCGCACGGCGGCCCCCCATCAACTGCTGGACGCGGTCCGTGGCGTACTGACCGATCAGTACGCGGCGGACTCCGTCGAGCTCTTCCTGGCCGACTACGGACTGACGGTGCTTCAGCCCGTGTCCGAGCTGCCGCACACCCTGCAGCCGGTGTCCGTGCACAGCAGCCCGGCGGGCCGGGCCTTCGGCGCGCAGGAACCGCACGTGGAGGCCCTCTCGGGCGACCTCGTGCGGGCCCACCTGCCCGTCACCGTGCGTGGCGACCGGCTCGGTGTGCTGACCGTGACCCTGCCCGGCGGCGAGCACGCCCAGGACTGCCTGGGCGAGCTGGCCGAGATCGCCGAGGTGCTCGGGCACGAGGTCTACGTGGCCGAGCGGGACACCGACCTGTACCTCCAGGCGCGCCGCCGGGACCGGCTCACGCTCGCCGCCGAGATGCAGTGGCAGCTGCTGCCGGGCCGCTCCTGCGCCCGCCCCGAGTACGAGCTGGGCGCGCAGCTGGAACCGGCGTACGCGATCTTCGGCGACAACTTCGACTGGTCCGCCTCGGCCGACCGGCTCAGCCTCTACGTCACCAACGGCATGGGCGAGGGCATGGAGGCCTCCCTGCTGACCAACCTGGCGATCAACGCCCTGCGCAACGCGCGCCGGGCCGGGCTGCCCATCGACGACCAGGCGGCCCTGGCCGACCAGGCGGTGTACGCCCACTACCGGGGCCGCTGCTACCTCTCGATGCTGATGCTCGACTTCGACCTGGCCACCGGCCGGGTCCGCGCGGTGGACGCCGGGTCGCCGCAGATGCTGCGGCTGCGCCGGGGCGTGGTGGAGCGGGTGCCCTTCGACGCCCAGCTGCCGCTCGGCATGTTCGAGGAGACCGACTACGTGGTCCAGGAGTTCGACGTGGAGCCCGGCGACCGGCTGGTCTTCGTCAGCGACGGGGTCTACGACGTGGCCTCCCCGGGCGGCGAGGCCTACGGGGACGCCGCCCTGGCCCGGGCGATCCAGTCGACCCGGCTGCTGCCGGCCGCCGAGGTGCCCCGGGCCATCCTGCGCGAACTGACGGGCCACCGCGGCCGGTCGACCCCGGACGACGACGCCCTCGTGGTGTGTCTGGACTGGCGTGGTCGGTGAGGGACGGGGAAGGCGCAGGTCGGGGGTGCCCGTGAGCAGTTGTTTGGTGGTGCCGGACGCCGGCACTAATGTTTGTCATACGGCAAGTAATGGCTGAGGCGCTCTAGCGCGACCTCGGTCCGGCCCGTGCAAGGGAGCGATGCAAGTGTCGGTGTCGGAAGAGAACGCGGAACAGGAGCTGGCCGCATACCAGGTGAGCGCCTTTCTGGAGCGGCGACGGGAGCAGATCGCCCAACGGTGGGCGGACGCCGCGCTGTTCCGCACGGTCTTCACCGTGTCCCGGGACGAGGCGGTGGAAGCGGGCCGGGCCGTGACGGCGGCGCTGGCGGCGGTGGCGGCCTCCGGGCGGCTCGACGACATCCGGGCGTCCGGATTCGAGGCCGTGCGCGACCAGTTGGGCCGGATGGCGGCCTCCCGCGCCCGTACGGGCACCGACCCGGACGGCGTCGCCGCCGAGGTGGCCGCGTTGCGCGAGCCGGTGACCGAGCTGCTGCGCGCCGAGTTCCCCGAGCCCTACGCCCCCGAGGCCCAGGAGGCCGTGGTCGCCCTGACCGTGCTCATGGGCACGCTGCGCCTGGTCGTGATGGAGACGACCGTCAGCGCGGGCGAGGAGCTGATCGCCCGGCAGCGCGAGCAGCTGCACGAGGTGGCCACCCCGGTGATCAAGCTGTGGGAGAGCACCGTCGCCGTACCGCTGATCGGAACCCTGGACAGCGCGCGCAGCCAGGTGGTCATGGAGAGCCTGCTGGACGCGATCGTCGCCGAGCGCGCCCGGTACGCCATCCTCGACATCACCGGCGTGCCCACGGTCGACTCGCTGGTCGCCCAGCACCTGATGAAGACCGTGGCGGCGGCGCGGCTGATGGGCGCCGAGTGCATCGTGTCCGGCATCCGGCCCGCGATCGCGCAGACCATCGTCCACCTGGGCATCGACCTCGGCACGGTGCTCACCCGCTCGAGCCTGGCGGACGCGCTCGCGTACGCGCTGAGCGAGCAGGGGGTCGAGATCGCACCGCTGCGGGCGGCCGGCGCGGCGGCGGACGCGGGCACGCGGTGACCGCCTTCGCGGGACACGGGCCCGCGGCCGGGCACGGCTTCACCGTGCCGGTCCTCCAGCTGGGCGATGTCCTGCTGGTCACCCTCCAGGGGGAGTTGCACGACGGGATGGCGGAGCAGCTCCAGCAGGACATCACGACCCGGATCTCGGACAGCCGGGTGAGCGGGGTCGTGATCGACATCTCCGGCGTGGAGATCGTCGACTCCTTCCTGGGCAGGGTCCTCGCCGAGATCGCCGCCGGGGCCAAGCTGCTGGCGGCCCGTACGGTCCTGGCCGGGATGCGCCCGGCGGTGGCCATCACCCTGGTCGAGCTGGGGCTCACCCTGCCCGGCCTGCGGACGGCCCTGGACGTCGAACGTGCCATGGAGCTGCTGGGCGTGACCACGCGCCGGGGCGAGGGGAGTCCGTGATGCAGGCTTCCCGCCATGCCGGTCCGGCCACCCTGCCGATCGGCTCGGACGCCGATCTGGCGTGGGTGCGGCAGCAGGTCCGGCAGGCAGCCGCCGAGCTCGGGTTCGGGCTGGTGCAGCAGACCAAGCTCGTCACCGCGGCGAGCGAGCTGGCCCGCAACACCCTCGTCCACGGCGGGGGCGGCCATGTGCGGATCACCCCGCTGGACGCCGGGTCGTCGCACGGGCTGCGGCTGGACTTCGTCGACACCGGGCCCGGCATCCGGGACCTGGACCAGGCGCTGACCGACGGCTACACCAGCGGCGGCGGGCTCGGGCTGGGCCTGAGCGGCGCCAAGCGGCTGGTGCAGGAGTTCGAGGTGGACAGCAGGCCCGGTGAGGGGACCACCGTCACCGTCACGGCCTGGGCCACCGTCGTACCGCCCTCCCGGACGGTGCCCTGATGAGCAGGGTCTGGGACGTGCCGGTGGACGACTCGACCCGGGTGCGGGACGTGCGGGTGGCGGTCGAGCAGGCCAGCGCCTGCGCGGGCCTGTCCTCGAGCCGCACCGCCACCGCCGCGCTCGTGGCGACGGAGCTGGCCACCAACCTGCTGCGGCACGCGGACGGCGGGCGCATCCTGATCAACCTCGTCGAGCGGGGGCACGACGACGGCCGCCGGGCGGCCGTGCAGCTCGTCTCCCTCGACCACGGCCCCGGCATCCCGGACGTCGCGGCGGCCATGCGCGACGGCTACACCACGACCGTCGCCGCCTCGCTCGGCGCCGGGCTCGGCACGTGCCGGCGCATAGCGAACGACTTCGATCTGCACAGCGCGCCCGGCCGGGGCACCGTCGTGATGGCCCGGATCGGCCACGAGCCCGCCGTCCGCAACCAGGGGCCGCCCCCGCCGGGTCCGCGCGCCGGGGGCGTCAACGTCCCTCTCGGCCGGGCCGAGTACTCCGGGGACGCCTGGGGCCGGGTACGCGGCGGTGACCGTCTGACCCTGCTGCTCGCCGACGGGCTGGGGCACGGTGAGAAGGCCGCCGAGGCCTCGGGCCTGGCGGTGAAGGAGCTGCGCGGCCTGGCCGAGCTGCCGCCCGCCGAGATCCTGCGGAGTCTGGGCCGGGCTCTGCGGCCCACCCGGGGCGCGGCCGTCGCCGTGGCCCAACTGGACACGTATGCCGGGCAGTTGAGCTTCGCCGGCATCGGCAACGTCGGCGCCCGGCTGCGGACCGACGGCACGTGGAAGGCGCTGCTGTCGCACCCCGGCATCGTGGGCGCGCAGGCCCCGGCCTCCGTGCCCGTACAGCGCGTTCCCTGGCACGCGGACAGTCTGCTGGTCCTGCACAGCGACGGCCTGCCCAGCCGCTGGACACCGCCCGACGACGACGTGCTGCCGGGCTGCGACCCGGCGGTGGCGGCCACGGTGGTGCTCCGGGACTCGGGCAGCGCGGCCCGGCCGGTACGGGACGACACGTGCGTGGCGGTCCTGACCGCCGGCGGCGTGAGCCACCACGGCTCGGGGACGTGAGGGGCGGCCGGGCGTCGAGGGTCGGGGTTTGAGGCCGGCTCTTGAGGGGCCGGGTTCTGAGGCCGGGCTTTGAGGGGCCGGATTTTGAGGCCGGGCCTCGAGGGATCGGGCCTCGAGGGATCGGGCCTTGAGGGACCGGGCGCGCGGAAGCCCGAGGTCCTACGTCAATGCCCCTGCGCCCCGTCGGTGTCGGACGGCGCCTCCTGCGCCACCAGAAAACCCCGCAACCCCCTGCTCAGCGCCGCCCGTTCGGCCGGCTCCATCGCGGCCAGGGCCGTGGCCAGGGCCTGGGCGCGGCGGCCTGCGATATCGCCGAGGACGTGCAGTCCGTGTGTCGTGAGCCACAGTTGGACCTCCCGGCGGGTGTCGGGGTGCGGGGTCCGTTCCAGCAGGCCGGCCGCCGCAAGGCGGTCGCAGAGGCGGCTGGCGGTGGGCAGGCCGATGTCCAGACCCTCTGCCAGCGCCGTCAGGTTCAGGCCGGGCGCCGCCTGCACGGTGCGCAACGCCCGCAACTGGTGCAGGGACAGGCGCAGGGACGCCTCCTGCGCGGCGATCGTCCACAGGGCCGTCAGGCTCTCCACGGCATCGGCGATCTGCGATGCGACGGTCTCCGGGCCGTCGCCCGGTCCCTTCGCCCGGTGGTGGCCGGGGCCGCCGAGATCGGTCACGAAACGGTCACTTCCATAAAGCTCCGGGTACTGATGAGGTCGCCCTCATTCAAAGGCTGTACCCGATGAACCGAGGGACAAGCAGCCCGGTTCGGAGCCCGGCCGGACCGGGGGCGGCTCAGCCGGCGCTGAGCTCCGTCAGTGCGGCGAGCGGCAGCGTGTGCTGCGTCTGGATCACCTTCGCGCGCAGGTAGCGGACGTTGTGGGCGGTGGTGAAGACGCCCGTGGGGATCCGGTCGCGGACGCCGACGCCCAGGGACCGCAACTGGTCGGCCTTGTCGGGGTTGTTGGAGAGCAGGTCCAGTTCGCCGATGCCCAGGGCCCTGAGCATCTGGGCCGCGGCCGTGTAGTCGCGGGCGTCCTCGGGCAGCCCGAGCGCCGCGTTCGCCTCGTACGTGTCGAGCCCCTCGTCCTGGAGGGCGTACGCGTCGAGCTTGTTGTAGAGGCCGATGCCCCGGCCCTCCTGGCGGAGGTAGAGGAGCACGCCACCCCGCTCGGCGATGCTCTCGACCGCCTCGCGCAGTTGCGGGCCGCAGTCGCAGCGGGCCGAGCCGAACACGTCCCCGGTCAGGCACTCGGAGTGCAGCCGCACCAGCGGGACCGGGCCGGGCTCGCCGAGGACCACGGCGACGTGCTCCTGGCCGTCGGCCAGCCCGTGGAAGGTGACGAGTTCGGCGTCGGTCTCGTAGGCGTCGTGGAAGCGCAGCGGGACCCGGACGCGGGAGCGCGGGGTGGCGATGACGGCGGGGGTGTCGGGCATGCGGGGCCTC
This sequence comes from Streptomyces sp. WAC04114, assembly GCF_019733245.1. Classification (NCBI taxonomy): domain Bacteria; kingdom Bacillati; phylum Actinomycetota; class Actinomycetes; order Kitasatosporales; family Streptomycetaceae; genus Streptomyces; species Streptomyces sp. WAC04114. Next base: position 13,430 of record NZ_JAIGQA010000117.1, on the reverse strand, counting down.
CGGGTTCCGTTCCTGTTCGGCTGCACAGCCGTAGTGCTTCAGATTTGAAGCAGATCCACGATCGGAACCCTACTCGTGCTTGAAATTTGAAGCAATGAGAATCCGACCCGGTGTGATGCGCGTCACGAACAGGACGGCGACGACCTCCGCCGCCACGGCACGTCGTCCGCCGCCGGCCGGGTCCCGTCCTCCTGGAGCCCCTGCGCGATCGCCGCGGAGATCTCCTCCAGCTGCCCCACCTGCTCCTCGCTGAGCCGGTCGAACAGGAAGCCCCGCACGGTCTCGACATGACCCGGCGCCGCCCGCTCCAGCACGGCGAATCCCTCGTCCGTCAGCGCCGCGATGCTGCCGCGCCTGTCGTGGCGGCAGGCCTCGCGCCGCAGCATCCCGTCCTTCTCCAGCCGCGTGACCGCGTACGTCAGCCGGCTGCGCGTGATCTTCAGCCGCTCGGCGAGATCGGTCATGCGCAGCCGCCGTTCCGGGGACTCCGACAGGACCGACAGGATGGAGTAGTACAGGTGCGGCATGCCGGCGTCCTGCTGGAGCTGCCGGTCGATCGCGTCCTCCAGGAGCAGCGAGGCGGCGATGTAGGCGCGCCAGGCGCGCTGCTCATCGGGGCTGAGCCAGCGAGTCGTCATGCCGCCAGTGTAGGTTTGTTTCAAACTTGAACCAAGCCCTGTCCCGTCCCGCCGTCCCGACCAGCCGCGGAGCACCGATGCCTCACCCGTACGTCCTGCTGTCCGCCGCCGTCTCCCTCGACGGCTACCTGGACGACACCGGACCCGACCGGCTGCTCCTGTCCGGCCCGGCCGACTTCGACCGGGTCGACGAGGTCCGGGCCGGTGTCGACGCCATCCTGATCGGCGCCGGCACCATCCGCGCCGACAACCCGCGGCTGCTGGTGTACTCGGAGCAGCGCCGGGCCGCCCGCACGGCCGCCGGCAAGCCCGAGTACCCCCTCAAGGTCACCGTCAGCGGCTCCGGCGACCTCGACCCGGACGCCCGCTTCTGGCACACCGGCGGCGAGAAGGTCCTCTACACCACCGACCGGGGCGCCGAGCGGGCCCGGGCCCTGGGCCTCGCCACCGACGTCGTCCCGCTCGGCGCCGACCTCGACTGGCGGCGGCTGCTCACGCACCTGCACGACGTCCGGGGTGTGGGGCGGCTCATGGTCGAGGGCGGCGGCATGATCCACACCCAGCTCCTCACCCAGGGCCTCGCCGACGAACTCCAGCTGGTCCTCGCCCCGCTCTTCGTGGGCGACCCCCGGGCCCCCCGTCTCTTCGGCCCCGGCGGCTACCAGGGCGGCCGGCTCCGGCTGCGGGAGTCGCGGCAGATCGAGGACGTGGTCCTGATGCGCTACGAGCCGACCGCCCCGGGGACCGGCCCCCTGCCTGTCGCCGCCGACCACCACTGGCTGGCCCTCGCCTGCGAGCTGGCCGAACGGTGTCCGCCGTCGGACACGGCGTTCAGCGTGGGCGCGGTCGTGGTCGCCGCCGACGGCACGGAACTGGCCCGCGGCCACTCCCGCGAGGCCGGCGACCCGGTCGTGCACGCCGAGGAGGCGGCCCTCGCCAAGCTCGATCCGGCCGACCCGCGCCTGCCCGGCGCAACGGTGTACAGCAGCCTGGAGCCGTGCGCCCGCCGCGCCTCGCGCCCCGCTCCCTGCGCCCGGCTGATCCTCGACGCGGGTGTACGGCGGGTCGTCACGGCCTGGCGCGAGCCCGACACCTTCGTCACGGACGCCGACGGCAGCGGCCTCCTCGCGGCCGAGGGGGTGGAGGTCGTCGTCCTCCCGGAACACGAGGATCGGGCCAAGGCGCCGAACCGGCATCTGCCGGGCTGAGCGCGGCCCGGTCGGTGGGTGTGCGCGAGTGGTCCCGCGGATGGCGTACACTGGTGACACAACGACGCGGGGTGGAGCAGCTCGGTAGCTCGCTGGGCTCATAACCCAGAGGTCGCAGGTTCAAATCCTGTCCCCGCTACTGAAGGCCGAGGGCCGGAATCCGAAAGGGTTCCGGCCCTCGGTGTTTTCTCGATGTCGCCCCGGTACTTTCCCGCTGGTTGCCTCGGTAGCTCACTACGGTCGGTGAGCGAACCGTCCCGTTCCGCATAACAACTGACGCACCGTCAAAAACCGTCAGTCACTTGCGATGCGGTCAACTCGCCCGATTTGGTCCGGTCATGGCAGGTAAGTCCGCGCGAAAAAGGTTAATGATCAAGTGGAACCGCTGGAATACCCCTCGCGCCTCCATTAACGTTCGATAACGCAGCGCGGTCGTCCCAGCCGTCACAGAAGGCGGCTCCGTGCGCACGCGCCGAATCCCGAAAGGGAACCGGGGAACCACCACTTGGGGTGAATCGGGCGGATGCCACCGTGGAAGCACGGCAGGTATACGCGCGTAGGAGACCTTCCTGCTCCGAACCCGTCAGCTAACCCGGTAGGCGAGAAGGAAGGAAAGGAGTACGCCCACGTGGCGTCCAACCGGCTTGCCCCCGCGGCCCCGTACGCGCCGAAGCGCGAGAACGACACCTTCGGCTTCGGCGGCCAGCGCACCGACGAGGGCCCGTTCCAGGAGTGGAACCCCACCGAGGAGTCCATCCGTCCCGTCCGTGGCCGGCATCGCGTCACCAAGCAGCGCGGCGGAGGTCTCGCCCGCAGCTCCACCGTCCTGGGCGTCGGTGTCATAGCCGCCGTGGGCGCCGGCGGCATGGCCAGTGCCCAGACCGGCAAGCCCCCGGTGTCCATCTCCGTGCCGGACCTGCCCTCGGTGGGTTCCCTCATCTCGGACGACGACACCCCCGAAGGTTCCGCCACCCCGCTCAGCAGCCTCGGCACCGCCGCCGCGGACACGGCGGAGGACGCGTCCGGCGCCCGTGCCGGCGCCGGTGACGCGCTGCGCGCCCGGATCATGGCGCAGGTCGAGCACCAGCAGGAGCAGATCGAGACCAAGGCCGCCGAGGACGCCGCTGCCGCCGCCGAGAAGGCGGCCAAGGAAGCGGTCGCCAAGGCGGAGCAGGAAGCCAAGGCCAAGGCCGCCGAGGCCAAGAGGAAGGCGGAGGAGGAGGCCGAGAAGAAGGCCGAGGCCGAGCGGCTCGCCGCCCTCGCCAAGCAGTTCACGCTGCCGACCTCCTCGTACACCCTCACCTCGACGTTCGGCCAGGCCGGCGCCTACTGGTCCTCCGGCTACCACACCGGCCTCGACTTCGCCGCCCCCACGGGCACACCGATCAAGGCCGTCCACAGCGGCACCATCACCGAGGCGGGCTGGAACGGCTCCTACGGCTACAAGACCGTCCTCACCCTCGATGACGGCACCGAGATCTGGTACGCGCACCAGTCCTCCATCGGCGTCAGCGTCGGCCAGAAGGTCAGCACCGGCGACGTCATCGGCCGCGTGGGCGCCACCGGCAACGTCACCGGGGCGCACCTGCACCTCGAGGTCCACTCCGGTGGATCCGCCAGTGGCATCGACCCGCTGGCCTGGCTGCGGGGCAAGGGACTGAACCCGTAAGCGGTACACCCGGTGTTTACGGGAGTTTTGCATCCGTAGCGGAATGAGGTCTTCCCTTGCGGTCGTTGACACCGGGCATGACGTCTCTTCGTAAGCTCGGTACTTCCGACCTCGAGGTCTTCCCCCTCGCCCTCGGTGGCAACGTCTTCGGCTGGACCGCCGACCAGGAGCGGTCGTTCGCCGTCCTCGACGCCTACACCGCCGCCGGCGGCAACTTCGTCGACACCGCCGACGTGTACTCGGCGTGGGTCGACGGCAACCAGGGTGGTGAGTCCGAGACGATCCTCGGCACGTGGCTCGAAGCACGCGGCAACCGCTCCGACGTCGTCGTCGCCACGAAGGTCAGCCAGCACCCCGAATTCCGGGGCCTGTCCGCCGCCAACATCAAGGCCGCCGCCGACGCCTCCCTGCGACGCCTGCGCACCGACCACATCGACCTCTACTACACGCACTTCGACCAGCCCGAGGTGCCCGTCGAGGAGATCATCGGCGCGCTCGACGAACTCGTGAAGGCCGGCAAGGTGCGGCACATCGCCGCCTCCAACATCTCCGCCGAGCGGCTGCGGGCGTCCCTGGAATTCTCCGACCGCGAGGGCCTCGCCCGGTACGTCGCCCTCCAGCCGCACTACAACCTGGTCTCCCGAGACACGTACGAGGGCGAGCTCCAGGACCTCGCCGAGCGGGCCGGCCTCGCCGCCGTCCCGTACTACGCGCTCGCGTCCGGCTTCCTCACGGGCAAGTACCGGCCCGGTACGCGGGTCGAGAGCGCGCGGGCGGGCGGCGCCGCCAAGCATCTGGAGACCGAGCGGGGGCGGCGGGTTCTCGACGCCCTCGACGAGGTCGCCGCAGCGCACGACGCTCCCGTCGCCACGGTGGCCCTGGCCTGGCTCGCCGCTCAGCCGACCGTGGCGGCGCCGATCGCCTCCGCGCGGACGGTGGAGCAGCTGTCCGCGCTGCTCGGCGTGGGGGAGCTGACGCTCTCGGAGGCCGAGGTGGCACGGCTCACGGAGGCCTCGGCCTGAGCGGGACCCGGGAGCCCTAGGAGCGGTAGGGGTTGTACGCGGGGTACGCCGTCGGCTGGTGGCCGTACCCGTACACCCCGTACACCGGCCAGGGCGGGGCCGTCACCGGGACCGGAGGGGCGGTGATCCGGGCCGCGTGGTCCAGCGCGGGGCGGGCCACCTCCCGGCGCCGCCACAGTTCGCCGAGCAGTTCCCGCTCCCGTACGGCGAAGTCCGCCCCGGGGCTGCCTCGCCGGGCCCGGTGCCGCAGGAACGCCAGGGACGTCGCGTACGCCTCGTAGCGGGCCACCTCCCGGGCCGCCGCCCTGCCCGCGTGCCGGCGGGCGTACTGCCGGGCGATCCGCCGGGCCCGCATCGAGCCGAGCGCGTACGGCTCGGCCGGGGTCAGCCAGCCGGCCACGGCGTAGGCCGGCAGCTCCGCCCGTACGGTCTTCAGCTCCCGCTGCCGCGTCCAGATCACCAGCCACGTCAGCAGCCCGAAAATGGGCACCATGAACGCCGCGTACACGGCGAAGAACCCGTACTCGCCGAAGGCCGACGAGCCGTTCCACATCGCGTGCATCCCCATCGCGAGCAGCAGCCCGCCGAGCGGGAAGGCGACGCGGCGCAGCGGTCGGCGGTGGGCCGCGAGTGCGGCGATGCCGAAGCCGATGCCGGTGAGGACCGTGAAGAGCGGGTGCGCAAACGGCGACATGATGATGCGCACGAAGAAGGTCGCCGCCGTGACCGAGGCGATGCCGCTGCCGCCGGTGAGCTGGTCGGTGCCGAAGGCCGTGCCGAGGTAGAGGATGTTCTCGGTGAACGCGAAGCCGGTGGCCGTCACGCCGGCTATGACGACCCCGTCGACGATGCCGGTGAAGTCGCGGCGCCGGAAGAGGAAGACCAGGAGGACGGCCGCCGCCTTGGCCGACTCCTCGACCACCGGCGCTATCACCGTCGCGCCGAGGGTGTCCGCGCTGGACGGGTCCGCCGTCGCCGTCGCTATCCATCTCGTCGCGAAGCTGTTGGCGACGATCGCTATCAGTGCCGCCGCGCAGGCGCCCCAGGCGAAGCAGAACAACAGGTTCCGCCAGGGGCCGGGCTCCACGCGGTCCAGCCAGCGGAACGCGGCTATCAGCAGGGGCACCGGGAGGACGGCCAGCCCCAGCCCGACCAGGAACCCCTCCGTGCCGGTCTCCTCGCGGACCAGGGCGAGGATGACCAGGCCGGATATCGCGAGGAGCGTGCTCAGCGCGCCGTAGCGCACCCAGGGGCGGTGCCACCAGTGGGCGTGCCGCGAGGAGCCGGCTGTGCCCGAGCCGGCGAAGGGTGAGCCGTCGGTGGGACCGGCGGGGTACGACGGATGTGGGGGGCTGGTGGCCACGGCATTGACCCTAACGACGGATGGGCGCTGTCCGCAGGCGGGAGAGGTGCCAGGGGTGGTCAGGCGCCGGCGGGGGGCTGGTCCACGTGCTGTACGCGGCGGAAGAGGAGGTCGTTCACGACATGTCCCTTGTCCAGTCCCTGGCCCTCGAAACGGGTCAGCGGACGGAAGTCGGGGCGCGGCGCGAAACCACCGTCCGCCTGCGTGTTCTCGAAGTCGGGGTGTGCCGTGAGGACCTCGAGCATCTGCTCCGCGTACGGCTCCCAGTCGGTGGCGCAGTGGACGATCCCGCCGGGTCTGATGCGGGTGGCGGCGAGGGTGAGGAAGTCGGGCTGGATGATCCTGCGCTTGTGGTGGCGCTTCTTGGGCCAGGGGTCCGGGAAGTAGACGCGGAGGCCGCCGAGGGAGTCCGGGGCGAGCATCTCGCGCAGGAGGATGATCGCGTCGCCGTTGCCGACGCGGATGTTGGACAGACCGTTGCGGTCGGCGAGGTTGAGCAGGTTGCCCTGGCCGGGGGTGTGGACGTCGACGGCGAGTATGTTCGTGGCGGGGGCGGCGGCGGCCATCTGGGCGGTGGCCTCGCCCATGCCGAAGCCGATCTCCAGGACGACGGGGTTGTCGTTGCCGAACAGCTCGGGCAGGTCGAGGGTCCGGCTGCCGTCGATGTCGAGGCCCCACTTGGGCCACAGGCGCTGTAGCGCGTCCGCTTGACCGGCGGTGACGCGGCTGCGGCGGGGCTGGAAACTCCGGATCCGCCGCTCGAAGTGCGACCCGGCGGGGTCGGCCTTCGGCCCGTCCGGGAAACGCGGCTCGCCCTTGGCCCGGGTACGCCGGACGGAGACACCCGGAGTGTGCGGGGCCGGGTCCGGGGACGCGTGCGGGTTCGGGGCTTCGGGGGTGGGGTTCGCGGAGTCAGACACAGTGCCCCTGATTTTACGGCTGCGGTGCTTCGCCTGACGCCGGGTGCTGGGTCGGGGCCGCGCCGGGGGGTGTCCGTCCTCGGAACGGCGCGATGGACCTTCATACCGACTGACTGTCCGTTGACGCGCCAACCGCTGCGGGCGGACACCCCCCGACACGACCCCTTGCGTCGTCCGGCGGGTGCGGGAGCGTCGTGGCGCGCCCAGCTGCGGGCGCCCGTCCCGCCTAGCTGCGGGCATGCGTGCCGCTGGGGGCGGCACGGGTGGGCGTGGGGGTCCCCCCTGCTCGAGCGAAGCCGAGAGCTTGGGGGAGGCACCCCGTTCCGCCGGGCTGCGGACCCACCCCGCCCCAGCACCGACGCCGAGCAGCCCGAGACGCTGGGGCGCGGGCCCACCCGGTGTCGGCAAGGAGCGGCCCTCAGCGCCTCACAGCGCGCTCAGTGCTCGGCGGGCCACCTCGCGGCCGATCGGCAGCGACGCCGTGGCCGCAGGCGACGGTGCGTTGAGGACGTGGACGGTTCTCGCGCCCTCGCGGATCAGGAAGTCGTCGACCAGGGTTCCGTCACGGAGAACCGCCTGTGCGCGCACACCCGCCGCCGTCGGCACCAGGTCGCCCTCGGACACCCCGGGCAGCAGCCGGCCCACCGCATCCGTGAACGCCGCCTTGGACAGGGACCGCCGCAGCTCGCCCGCCCCGTACCGCCAGTGCCGGCGGGCTATCCGCCAGGAGCCGGGCCAGGCCAGGGTCGAGCCCAGCTCGCGCAGCCGGACCGTGCCCCACCCGTAGCCCTCGCGGGCCAGGGCCGGCACCGCGTTGGGCCCGACATGGACACCCCCGTCGATACCCCGCGTGAGATGCACCCCGAGAAACGGGAACGCCGGATCGGGCACGGGGTAGACCAGGCCGCGCACCAGCTCCGGCCGGGCCAGCTCGTAGTACTCGCCCCGGAACGGCACGATTCGCATGCCCGGGTCGTCCCCGGTGAGCCGGGCGATCTCGTCGCACTGCAGACCCGCGCAGTTCACCAGGACCCGCCCACGTACGACATCGCCCGCCGCCGTGAGCACGGCGACCCCCCGCTCGGGGCGCCGGTCGACGCGCACGACCCGCGTGCCGTAGCGGATCTCCGCGCCCGAGCCGTGGGCCAGCTGGCGGGCGACCGCGACGAAATCGCAGATGCCCGTCGTCCCGACGTGTATCGCGGCGAGCCCGCGCACCTCCGGCTCGTACTCCGCGATCTGGGGGCCGCCCAGCTCCCGCACCGGGATGCCGTTCTCCCGGCCCCGCTGGACGAGCGCGTGCAGGCGGGGCAGCTCCGCGCGGTCCGTGGCGACGATCAGCTTGCCGGTGACCGCGTGCGGGATGCCGTACTCGGTGCAGAACTTGACCATCTCCGCAGCGCCCCGCACCGCGTAGCGCGCCTTGAGGGAGCCGGGGCGGTAGTAGATGCCGCTGTGGATGACGCCGCTGTTGCGTCCCGTCTGGTGGCGGGCCGGGCCCGGTTCCTTCTCCAGGACGGTGACACGTGTGCCGGGCGCGGCGCGTGTGATCGCGTACGCCGTCGACAGGCCGACGATGCCGCCGCCGATCACCAGCACGTCACAGTCGTATGTGATCCGCACTCGCACCACCTCCCGCTTCGATAGTGCACTGCGCCACTGACAATGCCTTCAAACGCGGGACGGGTCGCATGCCTGCTCGGGTTTACGCCGGAGTCATCAGCAGCGGCCGGGCACGCTCGCGGAGCTCCACCACCCGGGGCTCGTCGCCGTACGGCTCCAAACGGTGCAGGAGATCCTTGACGTACTCGGTGGTGCGGGCCGAGGAGATCCGCCCGGCGACCTCCACCGCCCGCACCCCCTGCTCGCACGCCGCGTCCAGGTTCCCCGACTCCAGTTCCGCGACCGCCGAGACGACCAGGCGCAGACCGTGCGAGCGGACGAACTCCTCGGTCGGCTTCGACAGGGCCTGCTCGGTGAAGCGGCGGACCTGGCGGGGCGCCTTGAGGTCGCGGTAGCACTCGGCGGCGTCAGCGGCGAAACGGTCGTAGGAGTAGAAGCCGAGCCAGCTCGGGTCGTTGTCGCCGGAGCGGGCGCGCTCCAGCCAGCTCTCGGCCGCCTTCAGGGCGGCGCCGGCCGCCGGGGCGTCGTTCGCGCGTGCGTGCGCGCGTGCCTCGACGAGACGGAAGAAACTCATGGTGCGGGCCGTCGCCAGTCCGCGGTTGCGTTCCAGGGCGGCCTGGGCGAGGTCCACGCCCTCGTCGCCGAAGCCACGGTAGGTGGCCTGGAGGGACATGGAGGCCAGCACGTAGCCCCCGAGGGGGACGTCAGCGGCCGCCCGGGCCAGGCGCAGGGCCTGGATGTAGTACCGCTGGGCCGCTTCCTGCTGGCCGGTGTCGAAGGCCATCCAGCCTGCCAGCCGTGTGAGTTCGGCGGAGGCGCCGAAGAGGGCCCGTCCCACCTCGTCCGAGTAGGAGCCGAGCAGCAGGGGCGCTGCCTCCACCCGTAAGCATTCGGGGACCATGGACGAACGCCAGTCGCCGCCGCCGTACTTGGAGTCCCAGCGCCGCGCGTCCTCGGCGGCCTCCCGCAGCTTCTGCACATCGCTGTGGCCGACTTTGAGCGGTGCGCCGGAGCCCTCACCGGGGCCCACGTCACGCGCGACCGAACTGTCGGCCGGGGTTATCAGCCATCGTGAGGCGGGCGTTGCGTATGCGCTCACCGCGAACGATCCGGCGAGCGACTGCCAGATGCCTCCGGACCCGGCCCGGCGGCCGGCGAGGTCGAGGCGGTAGAGGTCGGTCGCGGACCTGACCGCCTGGCCGACGTCCCGCGGGAAGGCGAGGCCGACTTCGGGCGCGGGATCCGCGTCCGCCAGGCCGATCTCGTGGAGCGGCACCGGGCGGCCGAGCTTCTGGCCGATGGCGGCGGCGATGAGGTGCGGCGCCGCACCCTGCGGCACCATGCCCTTCGACACCCAGCGCGCCACCGACGTCTTGTCGTAGCGAAGCGTCAGACCGCGCTGGGCGCCGAGGTCGTTGACACGCCGCGCGAGGCCCGCGTTGCTGATTCCCGCGAGGGCGAGAACGGCGCCGAGTTTCTCGTTCGGCCCGCGTTGCTCCCTGGACATGAGCCACCCCTCGACACAGACGGCTGCCGGCACTGGCATAACCACGCGGCATTCGTAAACCCAGCGTAGTTCGCCGCATCCCAAGCGTTAAGGGGCATTGTTCCGGTTGGCGGGATTGTGGTCCGTACTGAAGTGCGGTTCAGATACGGGCTGTTGCGACGTGCTCCCGCTGTGTGGCCGTGCGCCTGTTCGTGCGCTCTTCTCCGGCCACCGCGGGAGCGGTTCCATGGTCGTTGCGTGGGTCGGCCCGCTGTACTGGATCCAGTGGGCTGGGGGACACCGCCGCCTACATCCCCGCGGGCGGCGGAACGGTCCGGGAGACGTACTCCGTCTCCCGGACTGCGCGACCGGGTGGCGGCTGCCGAGCCTGTACGGAGAGTGTTCGAAGCTGCGCGGGTCACGCCGATTTGGCTGAAAATCGACCCCGTCGGTCGTGGGGTATCAAGGCTCCTACCACGGCACTTGAGGGCGCGTCGGGTGTGATTGGGGCGCGTTTCGGGGGCGCATTCGCGTCGCAGTCGTACCGCAGACATGTCGCTGGCGTGCCTTGATTCTTGGCCGGCCCTTTGGTCTCGTCTTCGGTCTTGTCCTCGGCCTCGGCCTCGCCATCGGTCTCGTTCCCGGTCTCGTCTTCAATCTTGTCTTCGGTCGTCGGGGTGTCCGCCTCCCCGTCCCGCGTTGTCCTGCCCGCCCGAGTTCGCGGGCGGTGTGCGGGTGTTCGGGGGGTTCGGGACGGTGTGGGTGGCTCCGCCGGGGCGCATTCGGCGGAGCGCAAGCGGCGTCGGCACCCTCTGGAACGCTTCCTTCATGGCAGCATGGTGAACCGGTTCGTACGGTGCACTGGTTGTCCACAGCCTGTGGAGGCGGCGATGCGGTGGTTGGTGGGATGGAGCAGCACCGCCGCGGCAGCCGTCGCTGCCGGTTCGGCGGGGGCGACCGGCAGCGAGGGTGAGACGCTGCACCCGGTGGGGTCCCAACTCCTGTGGGGCGATCCCGATCCGCTGTGGGCGGTCGGCGACTGGCGCCCCGACGAGGTACGGGTCGTGAAGGCCGACGACCGGACCAGGATCGCCGTCCTCGGCATCTGCGGCGCCACCGACGAACAGCTGCGCGTCGCGCTGTTCGCCGCACGCGGCGGTGCACTTCGGCATCTGACCGCCTGGTCGGGCAGCTACACCGCGATCGTCCAGGTCGGCAGGCGGATCACCGTCTGCGGCGATCTCGCGGGCGCACGGCCGGTGTTCCACACGCCCTGGGCCGGCGGTACGGCGTACGCGACCGCCGCGCTGCCGCTGGCCGACCTCATCGAGGCCAACCTCGACTTCGGGCATCTCGCGGCGCTGCTGGCCGCGCCGGACGTGCCCGCCGCGCTGCACGACTCCACGCCGTACGACGGCGTGAAGCGCATTCCGCCCGGGCATGCCCTCATCCTGCGCGCCGGGGCGCGCGAGATCGCCGGGTACGAGCCGGTCGCCTCACTGGCCGTCGCGGCGCCCCCGGCCGATCCCGACAGCGCGGTCGACGCGGTGCGCGACGCGCTCGTGGAAGCCGTACGGACACGGCTGTCCGCTCCGCGGCACGTCCCGGGGATGGACATAGACCCGGGCCCCGTGCCCGGCATGGGACCCGCCGAGCGACGGGCCGCGCGCGGGATGCCGGTGCCGGGGATCGGAGCGGACCTGTCCGGCGGGCCGGCCTCCGGGGCACTGGCGCTGCTGGCCGCGGGGCTCCCCGGGATGCCGGGCACGGTGCTGGGGCACGGCACGGGCGCGGGGGAGCGGCTGCTGGCCGTCACGTTCAACGACCTCGCCGTCGGGGGGCGGGAGGCCGAACTGGAGCGGGCGGGCGCGCTGGCGGCCAACCCGCGGCTGCACCACGTCGTCGTGGCGGGCGGCGAGGAGACCCTCCCCTATGCCGACCTGGACGGGCCGCTGACCGATGAACCCGGGCCGTGTCTGGTGTCGGCGGCGCGGCATCGGGCCCGGCTGGCGGCGGGCAGCGCGGACCACTTCACGGGGTACGGGGCGCGGCAGGTGCTGGACGCCCATCCCGCGCGCCTCGCCGACCTGCTGATGGACCGCCGGCGGCGGCATCTCGTACGGCCGGTCGCCGCGCTGGCCAAGGCCGACGGGTCGGTTCTGGTGCCCGCGCGCGTGTACGCGGCGGCGCGCCGGCTGTCCCGGACGCCCTACCGGTCGGGTCTCGAGTCCCTCGCCGAACGCCTCCTCGACCCTCGCTCCGACGACGGCCTCGACGCGCCCGGGGGTGCGCTGGACGCCTCGCTCGCCGCGCTGACCTGGGGCAGACCCGGGCCGGCCGCGCGCTGGCTGACCGGCGAGGCACTCGCTGAAGTATCGGTTCGCCTTCAGGCGGCGACCCACCGGTCGGAGCTGGTGGGGCCGGGGCAGCGGCCGGGTGACTTCCGTGCGCGAGCGGCGCTGGCGCGGCATGCGGCGGATCTGCGGGTGCTGGAGCAGGCCGCGGAGGTCCGCTTCCAGCGGCTGCACGCGCCGTTCCTCGACAACCAGGTCGTGCGGGCGGCGCGGGCGCTGCCCGAGGCGCTGCGGGTGCGGCCGGGGGCGCGGGCGGCGATCCTGCGTACGGTGCTGGAAGGGGCCGGCGTCCGGGAGTTGCCGCCCGGCTGGGGCGCCCCGACCCAGGCGACCGCGGCGGCCGCGGAGCGCACGGGGCTGCGGGTGGCGGCGGACTCCCTGGTCTCCCTGTTCGACACTCCGCTGCTGGCGGAGGCCGGTCTGGTCGAGGCCCGTGTCGTCCGCAAGGCACTGCGCGGCGCGGCGGCGGGTGTAGCGGTGGATCGCCTGTGGCGGTCCCCGCTGGACGAGGCGCGCGGCGCCTATGCCGGCGGCCGGATGACGTGAACCGCCGTACCCGCGACAGGTCCTAGCCGCAGGTGAATGTGGACTCCGCCCAGTCCACCGGCATCAGGTTGTCGAGGGCGCTGCGGGGTTCCACCACCAGCCGGACCGTGCTGCGGCCGGTGAGGTTCACATGGACGGGCACGGCCGGGTCGCCGCCCTCGACCAGCGGGGACCGCCACAGCCGGGCGCCGTCGGCGTAGACGGAGAAGTACACCTTGCCGAGCCTCAGCGTCATGTCGTCCACCCCCACGAGCGCGTCGTACGACGAGCAGGAGCGGTTGAGGTCGATGGCGACGGACGAGCGGCCGTGCACGGTGACGCCGTGGGCGTACCGCTGGTCGCCTACCGACAGGCCGGACCGCTTCCAGACCCAGCTGCTCGAACCGATCCGCATCTCGGGCTTCGTACCGTCACCGCTGATGTCGTACGACAGTTCGCTCCACTGGTGGACGGCCGGGGCGGGCGGGTGCGGTGCGCGGGCCAGGGGAAGGCCTGGCGGCGGGCGCCGCGGGGACGTCGGGCGCCCGAGCCCGCCGGTGCCCCCGTCGGCGGGGTCAGGGGGGGCCCTCGGTGTCGCGGATCTGCCCGCCGGCCTCCGTGA
>NZ_JAIGQA010000116.1:0-26845 GCF_019733245.1 Streptomyces sp. WAC04114 | reverse complement strand
GCGTCCCGGCGGGGCCCTCGGGCGGCACCACTCGTGTGGGCGGATGCGCGGACGCCCCGGCTGGGCGGGACTCCGGTTCCGCGGCCGGCGTCTCGTCCGTCGCGTACGTGGTCATGCGGCTGCCGTCGGCGTACACCCAGTGCCCGTGGGCGGAGTCGTAGAGCCACACGGACTCGCCGTCGACGACGACGCCGATCCGCATGCCGTGGGTGCGGGTGCGGAACGACTCCCGGTCGAGGCCGCCCGCGAGGTCCTCCACCGCGGAGCGGTAGCGCGCGAGGGCTTCCTGTGCCCGGCCCAGTAGCGGACGCGGATCGGCGGCGCGGGTGAGGGGCCCGTCCGCGGCGGGCGGATCCAGCGGTACGGCGACCAAGCGGCGGCCGTCGACCCAGGCCGACCAGCCGTTGAAGCACAGCACGTGCCCCCAGTCGCCCTGCCGTTCCAGGAGCTGTACCGGCAGCAGGGGGTCGAGGTCCACGGTGGGCCGGGACGGGTCGGGGGCCTCCCAGGCGGGCATCCCGTGCTGCGGGACGACGTGCGTGGGCCGGAAGCCGGGGGTCGTCATAGGCGCTCCCTACTTCCGCATGACGGCCGGTTCGTGCCGGCGCAGCATGCGGGACACCAGGAACCCGAAGAGCACCGACAACACGACCAGCATCCCGACGTCCAGCAGCCATGTGCCCGCCGAGTGTTCGAACAGCGGGTCCTTCGTCAGGTCGTCGGGCACGATCCGGCCCAGTCCAACCGTGCCGGCCATCGCGGCCAATGCCCAACGGGCCGGCACCAGCCAGCCCAGCTGCTCGAGTCCGGGGGTGTCGGCCAGCTTCAGCAGGGCTCCGCAGAACACGACCTGGACGATGGCGATGAGCACGAGCAGCGGCATCGTCACCTCTTCCTTGCGCACCAGCGCGGAGACGAGCAGGCCGAGCATCATCGCCGTGAACGCGAGCAGGGCGACGGCGACGGTGATCTCCACCAGCGGCGGCATCAGCACGCCTTCGCCGCCCGGTGCGTTGAGATCCACGCCGAACAGGGCGACCAGGGTCAGCACCACCGCCTGGAGCACGGTGATGACGCCCAGGACGATGACCTTGGACATCAGGTACGCCGATCTGGACAGGCCCACCGCCCGTTCCCGCTGGTAGATCACGCGTTCCTTCACGAGTTCGCGCACGGCGTTGGCGGCGCCGGTGAGCACCGCGCCGACGCAGAGGATGAGCAGCGCGTTCATCGCCGTGTCCTGCGTCAGCTTGCCGCCCGCCAGGGCGCGGGCCATGGCGCCCATCACGAACGGCAGGGCGATCATGATGATCAGGAAGGTGCGGTCGGCGCTGAGCGCGGCCGCGTACCGGCGTACCAGCGTGCGGAGTTGGGCACCCCGGCTGCGCGGACGGGGCGGGGCGGTGATGACGACGGGCTCGGACCGGGGTTGCTGGGGCTGCGCGGAGGCGTCGGTCACGTACCGGCCGTGGAAGGGCGAGGCGAGGTACTCCCCCGCCCAGTCCCGGTCCGTGTCCCGGTCGAAGGCCTCGAAGGCCTCCGGCCATTCCTCGAAGCCGAAGTACGGCAGGGCGTCCTCGGGCGGCCCGTAGTAGGCGATCTTCCCGCCGGGCGCGAGCACGAGGAGCCGGTCGCACACGTCGAGGCTGAGCACGCTGTGGGTGACGACGATGACGGTCCGGCCGTCGTCGGCGAGGCCGCGCAGCATGTGCATCACCGAGCGGTCCATGCCGGGGTCGAGGCCGGAGGTCGGCTCGTCGAGGAAGAGCAGGGACGGTTTCGTCAGCAGTTCCAGGGCCACGCTGACGCGTTTGCGCTGGCCGCCGGACAGGCTGTGCACGGGCTGGTCGGCGCGCTGTTCCAGGCCCAGTTCGCGGATGACCTCGTCGACCCGGGCGCGTCGCTCGGCCTTGGCGGTGTCCTGCGGGAAGCGCAGTTCGGCGGCGTAGGAGAGGGCTTTGCGGACGGTCAGCTGCGCGTGCAGGATGTCGTCCTGCGGGACCAGTCCGATGCGCTGGCGCAGCTCCGCGTAGTCGCGGTAGAGGTCACGGCCGTCGTAGAGGACGGTGCCGTGGCCCGCGGGCCGCTGGCCGGTGAGGGCGTTGAGGAGCGTGGACTTGCCTGCGCCGCTCGGGCCGACGACGGCGAGCAGGCACTTCTCCCCCACCGGGAACGACACGTGGTCGAGGAGCGTCTTGCGGCCGCGGTCGACGGAGACGGCGAGGTCCTGCACGTCGAGGGAGACCTCACCGGTGTCGACGTACTCCTGGAGTTGGTCGCCGACGAGGCAGAACGCCGAGTGGCCGATGCCGACGATGTCGCCCTGGCCGACCGGGGCGCTGGTGACGGGGCTGCCGTTGAGGTAGGTGCCGTTGTGGCTGCCCAGGTCGACGATCTCGTAGGTTCCGTCGGCCAGGGCGCGCAGTTCGGCGTGCCGCCGGGAGACGATGAGGTCGTCGATGACCAGGTCGTTGTCGGAGGCGCGGCCGATGCGCACGGTGCGGGACGGCAGCGGCCGCACGGTCGTGGGCTGCCGGTAGGTGCCGGTGTGGGCCGGCATGGAGACGGCGGAGGGGCGTTCGGGGGTGCGGGCGCGGGGCGCGGGGCGACCCGCGAGGGTCATGCGCGGCCCGTCGGCAGGGTTGCCGAAGCGGATGACGCTGCCGGGTCCGACGTCCCACTCGTGGATGCGCCTGCCATCGGCGTAGGTGCCGTTGGTGCTGTCCTCGTCCTCGATGATCCAGTGACCGTCCTCGGGCTTCAGTACGGCGTGGTGCCAGGAGACCCGGTCGTCGTCGATGACGATCTCGCACATCGGGTCGCGCCCCACGTGGTAGTCGCGGCCCGGAATCATCACGGTGGTGCCGGTGTCTGTCTCCAGCACGAGCTCTGGTGCTACCGAGGGTTGCGCCATGGTCAAGATTCTACCGATTTGCCCTGTTGTGCGCCTGGGCGAGCGGGGCGGCGAAAAGGTCAAGCGGTCAGCGGGCCTACGGGGTCAGCCGACGGTGATGCCGACGAAGGGAGCGGCACGCTGCATCCGCAGGGCGTCCACGGACTCGGCGAGCAGTTCGTACTCGGTCGTCTCGTCACTGGTGGCGATGCGCACGAGCCGTCCGGCCGCCAACTCCTCGGCGACCCGCCCCTGCTGGGCGGGATCGGCGCACCAGGCGCGCAGCAGCGCGGGCACGTCGGGCACGGTGTGGGCGACCGGCACGAGCGCGCCCGGCGGTAAGTGCTCGGCATCGGGCTGGGGATCGAGGCGCTGGGCGATCCAGGAGGCGCGGTCGCGCAGCCACCACAGGGCGAGGGCGAGGGTGGGAGCCCGGTAGGTTCCGAGGGGCACTCCGATACGGCGGCCGTCGCAGACTCCGTACGCCGTGACGTGGCACAGAAACTCGTCGTGCACGTGACCTCCCCCGTTGCCCTGCCCGTCTGCCGGCCCGGCTTCGCTGCTGCGGCTCGCGTGCTGTGCGTGAGGGCGCCGTCGCTCGATGTGAAAAGCGCTCTCGCAGGTCAGTATGTTCACTACTGAATCACTGTCACCACGACTTTCCGGCCACTCTCCTGGCATATTCACCCCCCGAGTTGGCCGAAATCCGGCGAGGGGTCCCAGCGGCCCACGACTCCGGAGGTAATCGACGCTTCCGGCGGGTGCGGGCAAGGTGGTCGTACCGGGTTCACCACGAGGGGAATCCAGGCCCTGACCAGCAGGTACGACTCCCTGGAGGCTGATCACCCATGTCCGCGACCAGGGGATCGTCACGGTGATCGCGGCGGCCGGGAGCAGTTCCCGGGGTTCACGTTCCGGCTCACCGGTGTCGTCGGCGGGCACCACGGGGCAGGACCGGATCAGGACCGTGCTCGGGTTCCTGGACCGGGTGCCCGCCGGGGCGTGAGGCCGCCGCGCGATGAGTTCTCCGGCGTCCGGCGGTCTGCATGAGGGAGATACCGCCGAGCACCGGAGGACGCCATGGCCATCACGACAGAACTGGACGCGGAGTTCACCGCCGTCCTGCGCAAGAGCTCCGCCGAGGGCGGCTGGACCTATCTGATCTGGCCCCGGTCCGTCGAGTTCTTCGGCACCCGCGGCCTGGTCAAGGTCCGCGGGACGATCGACGGCCACCCGTTCCGCAGCTCCTTCATGGCCCTGGGGGACGGCACGCACAAGCTGCCCGTGAAGGCGGACCTCCGCAAGGCGATCGGCAAGGAGGAGGGCGACACGGTGACCGTACGCCTGGAGGAACGGCTCGGCTCCTGACCGGTGTGCCCGGGGCGGGCGCCCCGGGCCCCGGGCCCCGAGGAGGTGCTACTGCTTGACGATGGCGTCGATGCGGGCCAGCTCGTCCGCGTCGAAGTCCAGGTTCCGGGTGGCGCCGACGCTGTCCTCGATCTGCCGCGCACTGCTCGCGCCGACCAGCGCCGAGGTGACCCGGCCACCGCGCAGCACCCAGGCCAGTGCCATCTGGGCCAGGGTCTGGCCGCGGGACTTCGCGATGTCGTTCAGGTCGCGCAGCCGGCCCACCAGGTCCTCGGTCAGCGCGTCGGAGTTCAGGAAGGGGCTGTCGCTCGCGGCCCGGGAGCCCTCGGGGATGCCGTCGAGGTAGCGGGCGGAGAGCACGCCCTGCTCCAGCGGGGAGAAGACGATGGAGCCGACCTGGAGCTCGTCGAGGGCGTCGAGCAGGCCCTCGTCCTCGGGGCGGCGGTCCAGCATCGAGTAGCGCGGCTGGTGGATGAGGAGCGGGGTGCCCAGTTCGCCCAGGATGCGGGCTGCCTCGCGGGTCTGCTCCGCGGAGTAGTTCGAGACGCCGACGTAGAGCGCCTTGCCCTGCTGCACCGCCGAGTGCAGGGCCCCCATCGTCTCCTCGAGCGGGGTGTCCGGGTCGGGGCGGTGCGAGTAGAAGATGTCGACGTAGTCCAGGCCCATCCGCTTCAGGCTCTGGTCCAGCGAGGACAGCACGTACTTGCGCGAACCCCACTCACCGTACGGTCCGGGCCACATCAGGTAACCGGCCTTGGTGGAGATCACCAGCTCGTCGCGGTACGGCGCGAAGTCCGTCTTCAGGAACTCGCCGAGCGCGGACTCGGCGGCGCCGGGCGGCGGGCCGTAGTTGTTGGCCAGGTCGAAGTGGGTGACACCGAGGTCGAAAGCGCGGCGCAGGATGGCGCGCTGCGTCTCGACGGGCCGGTCCGGGCCGAAGTTGTGCCACAGGCCGAGCGAGAGCGCGGGGAGTTTCAGGCCGCTGCGTCCGGTGCGCCGGTAGGGCATGTCCGCGTAGCGGTCGGGGTGTGCGGTGTACAACGCGACTCCAGAGGGGTTGGCACGGTCGGGATGAAACCGGTCTCCACTCTGGCGTGACCTGCGCCCATGCGTCCAACAGAAGAATCCGATGGAATTCAGCGGCTACGCTTCTCAGTCATGGAACTGCGCCACTTGCAGCACTTCGTCGCGGTCGCCGAGGACCAGCACTTCACCCGGGCGGCGGAACGCCTCCTGGTGTCCCAGTCGGGCCTGTCGGCGTCCATCCGGGCACTGGAGCGGGAGCTGCAGACGCCGCTGTTCGTGCGCACCACCCGCCGGGTGACCCTCACCCCGGCCGGGCGGGCGCTGCTCGGCGAGGCGGAGCGGATCCTGGCGCAGGTCCGCTCGGCCCACGAGGCGGTGGCCGCGGTGCAGGGCGTGCTGCGCGGGATGCTCACGCTCGGATCCGAGCAGTGCATCGCCGGGGTGCATGTGGCGGGGCTGCTGGCGGCGTTCCGGCGGAGCCACCCGGACGTGGAGATCTGTCTGCGCCAGGCGGGCTCGGGGGCTCTGGCGGAGGAGGTCGCGGCCGGGCGCCTGGACCTGGCGTTCGCCGTGCGCACCGCCCAGGAGGACACCGACCAGCTGCGGGCGGTGCCGCTGACCAGCGAGCCGATGACCGTGCTGTGCCATCCGAGTCACCGGCTCGCCGCGGCCGGCGTGGCGGTGACGCCGGAGGATCTCGGTGGTGAGGTCTTCGTCGACTTCCATCCGGACTGGGGGCCGCGGCGCACCACCGACGCGGCGTTCGCCGCGGCGGGCGTGCGCCGGAGCGTCGCCCTGGAGGTCAACGACGTGCACAGCCTCCTCGACCTCGTGGACGAGGATCTCGGCATCGCCGTCGTGCCGCGTCACTTCCGGCACAAGCGCGACTCGCTGACCGCACTGCCGGTGAAGGGGGCCGAAGACGCCCTGTACGAGACGGTGGCGCTGCTGCCGCCCGAGCCGGCGACCAGTCCGGCGGCCCGGGCGCTGATGGGCCTGCTGGAAACAGGGGGCCTGGCACCACTCCAGGGTGCCCACCCCTCCTGATCCGTCAGCGAGGCGCCGGTGACCCGCAGGCACCGGTACGGCTGCTCGGCCGCTGCCACGGAGAGGTCACTCGCCTGCCAGGCGGCCGACGGCACCCCGCCCTACAGGGCCTTCGCCAGCGCGCTCATCAAGCACGACCTGCTGCGCGGCACCTCACAGGTGCACCGGCTGCCCGCGGGCGCGGCGGCGAGCGAGGCCGTGTTCGTGCCGTCCGACCCGTACGACGGACGGGCGGCGGAGGACAACGGGTATGCGATCGCGTATGTGCACGACCTCGACCGCGGGGCGTCGGACCTGGTGATCCTCGCCGCCCGGGACTTCACCGGGGAACCGGTGGCCCGGATCCACCTCCCGGGCCGGGTGCCGCCGGGCCTCCACGGGAGCCGGGTTCCCGACGCGTGATTCCCGGCGATGCGCGATGGTGGATCCATGCATGCGAAGGACATCCTCATCGACGGCTTCAGCCGCATCCGCGAAGAAGTCCACGCCACCGTCGAGGGTCTCGGGCCCGACGAGCTGAGCGCCCGCCCCACCCCCGACACCAACTCGATCGCCTGGCTGGTCTGGCACCTCACCCGCGTCCAGGACGACCACATGGCCGACGCCTTCGGCCGGGAACAGGTGTGGCTGTCCCAGGACTGGGAGAAGCGCTTCGGTCTTGACCTGCCGCGCCGCGACACGGGCTACGGCCACAGCCCCGCCAAGGTCGCCAAGGTCCGGGTCGACTCGGGCGAGCTGCTGACCGGCTACTACGACGCCGTGCACGAGCAGAGCCTGGACGCCCTGCGGGGCCTGGCCGCCAAGGACCTGGAGCGGGTGGTCGACGAGCGCTGGGACCCGCCGGTCACCCTGGGCGTCCGGCTGGTCAGCGTCCTGTCCGACGATCTCCAGCACGTCGGACAGGCCGCCTACCTGCGGGGGCTGCTTCAGAGCGCGGCGGCGTAACCGGGCAGCACCACGTCCCGGATGAGGGCGTTGCGCTCGTCGAACGGGATGAACGCGCTCTTCAGGGCGTTGACGGTGACCGTGCGCAGGTCCTCGACGGTCCAGCCGGCCTGCTCGACCAGCAGGGACATCTCACGGGTCATCGTGGTGCCCGACACCAGGCGGTTGTCGGTGTTGAGGGTGACGCGGAAACCGAGGTCCTTGAGCGCGGTGATCGGGTGCTCGGCGATGGAGGTGGCGGCGCCCGTCTGGAGGTTGGACGTCGGGCACATCTCCAGCGCGATGCGCCGGTCGCGCACCCAGCCGGCGAGCCGGCCGAGCTTGCCCGCCGCGAGGTCCGGGATGTCGTCGGTGATCCGCACGCCGTGCCCGATGCGCTGGGCGCCGCACACCTGGAGAGCCTGGTGGATGCTGGGCAGGCCGTGCGCCTCGCCGGCGTGGATGGTGAAGGGCACGTTCTCGCTGCGCAGGTGCTCGAAGGCCGCGAGGTGGTCGGCGGGCGGGAAGCCGTCCTCGGCTCCGGCGATGTCGAAGCCGACGACACCGGCGTCGCGGAACGCCACGGCCAGGTCGGCTGCCTCGCGCACCCGGTCGAACATCCGCATCCCGCACAGCAGGGTGCCGACCCGCACGGGTGTGCCCGCGGCGGCGGCCTTCGCCATGCCCGCCGCGAGGCCCTCCTGGACGGTCTCCACGACCTCGGCCATGGTGAGCTCGCCGTTGGTGTTCAGCTCGGGGGCGTAGCGCACCTCGCCGTACACGACACCGTCGGCGGCCAGGTCGAGCACGTACTCCTCGGCCGTGCGCAGCAGGCCCTCGCGGGTCTGCATCACGGCGAGGGTGTGCTCGAAGGTGGCTATGTAGCGCACCAGGTCACCGGAGTTGGCGGCCTCGTAGTACCAGGCGGCGAGCTCGTCCGGGTCGGTCGTGGGCAGGGTGTGACCGACCGCCTCGGCCAGCTCCACCACGGTGGCGGGGCGCAGGCCGCCGTCGAGGTGGTCGTGCAGCACGGCCTTGGGGAGGCGGCGGATCAGATCGGCGTCTACGCGCGTAGCAGTCATGGCGGTTCTTTCCTCGGGCGGATCGTTCGAAGCGGTGGGGAGGGGTCAGCCGGCGGGCTGGAGCAGATCCCAGCGGTTGCCGTACAGGTCCTGGAAGACGGCGACGGTCCCGTACGGCTCGTGCCGCGGCTCCTCCAGGAAGGTCACGCCCGCGGCGGTCATGCGGGCGTGGTCGCGGGCGAAGTCGTCGGTGTGCAGAAAGAAGCCCACGCGCCCGCCCGTCTGGTCCCCGACCCGGGCCGCCTGGGCCTCTCCCCTGGCACGGGCCAGCAGCAGTCCGGTGCCGGTTCCCGGAGTGCCGGGTTCAACGACGACCCAGCGGGATCCGTCGGGCCGGGGCGCGTCCTCGGCGAGCCGGAACCCGAGGGCGTCGGTGTAGAAGCGGATCGCCTCGTCGTAGTCGTCGACGACGAGGGTGACCAGGGCGATACGTCGCATCGGGGCCTCTCGGAGCGGGCGGTTGACCGGAGAGGTTATACGTAAAACTCCGGAGATGCCAACCACTCGTCCGGGCCGTGTACGCCGCCCTGCGGGGGACCATCGGCATCCCGTCCGACGCCCGGTTCCAGGTGCTGAGGGACCACGACGGAACGAGCGGCACCCCGCGTCACGACGACTACCTCGGCGTGCGGCGCGACGACGGCATCGCGTACGTCGCGATCACGCCGCGGTCCGGCCGCCCGCCCAGAAGCAGGAGCTCTACCGAAGGATCGCCGAGCCGGCCCACGCGTACGCGGGCACCAAGCCGCGGAACGTGTTCGACGTCCTGACGGAGAGCGAGTCGGGCGGACTGGTCGCTCGGGGAGGGTTTAGCGCAGTACCTCGACGATCGGTCCTAGGCCCCGGGCTTAGGGCCGCGGCCCGAGGCGGTGCGGCCCCCGTGCCCGCTAGCGTCCCGGCCATGAAGATCACCGAGCAACCCCGCACCCCCGAGCAGCGCAAGGCGGACCTGCTGGGCCGGCTGGAGCGGGAGATCGACATCTGGGTCGCGACGTCGGACGCCGAAGGAATGCCGTGTCTGGTCCCGCTGTGGTTCGTGTGGCACGACGAGGCCGTGTGGCTGTGCACCCGGCTGACCAATCCCACCGGCCGCAATCTGCGGGACGGCGGGCGGGCCCGGCTGGCCTTCGGGGACACCAGGGACGTGGTGCTCGTCGACGGTGAGGTGCGGACCCACCCGATGCGGGAGGTGCCGTCGGCGGCGGCCGAGGCGTTCCGTGTGAAGACCGGCTGGGATCCCCGCGAGGACCACGCGTCGTACGCGTTCTTCCAGGTGCGGCCGCGTGCGGTGCAGGCGTGGTGCGAAGTGCGGGAACTGCCGCTCAGGCATCTCATGCGGGAGGGTGTCTGGGTCGTGTAGACGCCCGTCAGCAGGCCTGCCGGCGCGCCCTGCCGAGCCGGTTCAGTTCCTCGCCCGTGAGGCGGATCGCCCCCGCCGCCACGTTCTCGACGAGGTGGTCGGGATTGCCGGTGCCGGGGATGGCGAGGACGTGGGGACCTTGGTGCAGGGTCCATGCGATGCGGATCTGGGCGGGGCTCGCGCCATGGGCCCGGGCCACGGCTCGGACGTCCTCGTCGTGGGCCGTGGTGGCGCCCCGCTCGCCGGCGTCGCCCGCGACGGCGTAGAACGGCACGAAGGCGATGCCCTGCTCGCCGCAGACGCGGAGCAGTTCGTCGCCGTCGGGGTCGGGGCGGTCGAGGGCGTACCGGTTCTGGACGCAGACCACGGGGGCGATGGCCCGGGCCTCGGCGAGATGGCGGGGTGTGACGTTGGAGATGCCGAGGTGGCGGATCAGGCCCGCCTCGCGCATCTCCGCGAGGGCGCCGAAGTGCTCGGCCATGGAGTCGTACGTCGGCATCCGGCGCAGGTTGACCACGTCCAGGTGGTCGCGGCCGAGCTGGCGCAGGTTCTCCTCGACGTGGCCGCGCAGGTCCTCGGGGCGGGCCGAGGTGCCCCACTCCCCGTCGTAGCCGCGGTACGGGCCCACCTTGGTGACGATGACCAGGTCGTCGGGGTAGGGCGCGAGGGCGCTGTTGATCAGTTCGTTGGCGGAGCGCAGCGACGAGAAGTAGAAGGCCGCCGTGTCGATGTGGTCGACGCCGAGGTCGATCGCCCTGCGCAGGACGGCGATCGACCGGTCGCGGTGGCTCGGCGTGCCGTGGTGGAAGGCGGCGCTGCCCGTCAGCCGCATCGCGCCGAAGCCGAGGCGGTGGACGGGCAGGTCGCCGAGTTTCCAGGTGCCCGCGGCGTCCGCGGTGATCGTCCGTGAACTCATCGGCGGAGTCTCACACACGGCATGTGGTCCGGCGAAGCCGGTTTACGGATACGTGTACGAGTTGAGGGTGGTGACGGCGGAGGCCGGGTTGCCGCGGTCGTAGTGGTCCACGGCGAGGAAGTTGGGCTTCTTGCGGGCGGCCGGCTGGCAGAACCTCTGGGCGCGGTCGGCGAGTTTGGTGTTGTCCGTGCCGGCCGTGCCGGTGAGCGGGACGTCACGGAAGTGGTTCATGACGAACAGCGGGCGGAAGCCCGGTTCGGTGCGGGTCAGCGGGATGTTGGTGTCGGCGCCGTACCAGCGGCTGTAGCAGGACCAGTCGGAGGTGCCGAGGCCCGAGCCCATCGACCAGTGGTTCTCGACGGTCCACTCGGACTGGTACATGACCCCGAAGCTGTCCCGGGTCAGGCCCGCGGCCTGGTCGGCGGAACGGCTGTGGTCGGTGAAGATCAGCAGCCGGTCGCCGGCGGCGGCCAGGTCGGCCATCGTCGGCCAGCCGTTCTGCCGGACGCCGGTGAGGTCGGGCCGGTAGAGCACGTCCGACAGGCCGTTGACACGGGCGAGTTCGGCGCGCAGGACGGCCGGGTCGACGTAGTCCTCCAGGAAGACGGTGACGAACTGGTCGGGATGGGCTTTGAGGAAGTCGACCATGCGCTGGAGGTCGACCCACAGCGCGACGGGCCTGCTGACGAGGGTGCAGCTGTTGTGGCAGAGGATCGCGCCGTCGGGGGTCTGGTGGATGTCCAGCATGAATCCGCGGACCCCGTCGGCGAGTTGGCGTTCGATGCCGCGGGTCTGGTTGGGCACGAGGTTGACGAAGGGCGGGGCGAAGCCGCCGTCGACGCCGTTGGCGTAGGCGTTGTGCGTGGTGAGGAACGTGACCTGGTCCAGGGTGCGCCGGTCCTGCGGCGGCATGGGCCGGGTGGCGGGCGTGACCGGGGTGAGGTACCAGGCGGCCAGGTCGCCGGATCCGCCGAGGGCGAGCCGGGCGGGGTAGGTGGCGCCGGGCGGCTTGGGCGCGACCGTGAGGTGGCGGGCGGTTCCCGGGGCCTTGAGCGTGTAGCGGTCGGAGCCGATCGGGTCGATCTGCCACCCGGCGTCGGCACTCGCGCAGGCGACGGTCGCGGCCTGGTCGCCACTGCGGCCGAGACAGCTGCCGGGCGCGACGGTGTTCTCCAGGAGGTAGGCGGACCCGGTCGGCTTCAACTGCCACTGCTGGCGGTCCTCGTTGCCGCGGGGTCTGTGCTGCTCGACCGCGCCGCCGTTGTCGGCCGCGTTGAGTCCGGTCGTGGCGCTCTGGACGTAGTACGCGCCCGGAGCCGGAACGGCGGCGGCGGCAGCGGGCTGGGGGGCCACGACCGCGGCGGCCAGTGCCGCGGTCGTGGCGAGCAGGGCGTGGGGGGTGCGCAGTCGCATGAGGATGCCCTTCGATCAACCGTCAGGTTCATGACATCCCGCATGACACCACGCGGCACGGTCCCGCGTCAGCAGTACAGGTTGCCTCCGGGGGACGTCCCGAGGATCTGCGTGAACCGCTGGTAGTTGTTCACCCGGCTCTGCACCTGCGCCGGGTTCTTGCCGTCGCACTCCAGGGAGCCGTTGATGCTGCGGATCGTCTGGCCGAACCCGGCGCCGTTCACCATGGCGTTGTGCGGGGTCATGCTGCCGGGGCCGGTCTGGGTGTTCCAGTACCACAGGGCCGTCTTCCAGGCGACGGCCGAGTCGTTCTGCACCAGCCAGGGGTTGTTCAGCAGGTCGATGCCGAGCGCGTCGCCCGCGGCCTTGTAGTTGAAGTTCCAGCTCAGCTGGATCGGGCCGCGCCCGTAGTAGGCCGCCTGCCCGGCCGGACAGCCGTAGGGCTGTCCCCAGTCGCAGTAGTGCGGGTAGTTGGCGGTGTTCTGCTCCACCACGTGCACCAGCCCGCCGGTCTCGTGGCTGACGTTGGCGAGGAAGGCCGCGGCCTCCTGCTTCTTCACCGTGTCGCTGCCGGTGTTGGCGAAGCCGGGGTAGGCGCTCAGGGCCGCGGTCAGACCGCTGTAGCTGTAGAACGAATTCCGGTTCGGGAACATCTGGTTGAACTGCGACTCGCTCACCACGAAGCGGGCGTTGGGCGTGCCCGGACCGCTGTCACAGGCGTACGGCTCCCAGTACCAGGTGCTGATGACCGGGTCGTAGCCTGGATTGGCGTGCTCGGCGATGTACGCCTTGCCGTCCGTGTAGCGGACGATGTCGCCGGCGTTGTACGACTTCCCGGCCGTCCAGTTCGGGTAGCTGGAGCAGGCGGCGGCCGAGGCGTTCGAGGCGGGCAGGAGCACCGGCGCGGTGCCGGCGAGGGCGAGGGTGGCCAGGACTGCGGAGATACGGCGTCTCGACACGGGTTCAACTCCTTCGCGGAGCACGGCCGCACGCTGACGAGGGCAGAGCGAAGCGGGCCCTCGACCGCACGCACCGGGGGTCCGGTCACGGCGTGGGGGCGGCCGTGGTGGGGGGCTGTGGAGCCACACTCAACCGCGTTGGTCTGTACCAGTCAAGGGTGTAGACCAGTCAGGTCCAGACCTGTTGGCGTCCGCGCTGGTTGACGGCCCGGCATTCCCCGGCCGGCTCGGCGCGATCCGGGACCCCGCCGTGCCGTCCGGCGTCCTGGAGCGCTCACACGTGCGCCGGGTCCTCCAGCGTCGCCGCCAGCCGGTCCAGCAGGGACCGCAGCAGGTCGTCATCGCTTTCGCCGAGCGAGGGCCGGGCGGCGCGGACCGCCCGGTCGACGCGCTGCCAGAACTCCTGGCCGCGGGGCGTGAGAAGGGCGAGGACGCGGCGGCGGTCGAACGGATCGACCCTGCGGTGCACGAGGTTCTGGTCGACGAGCTGGTCGACCAGCTTGGTCAGCGTCGGCGGCGGCAGGAAGGCGGCCTCCGCGAGAGCCGTCATGTGGTGCCCCTCGCCGTCCGAAAGCGACGCCAGCACCCGCCACGCGTCCAGCGAGCAGCCCTCCGCTTCCAGCGCGCCCTGCAACCGGCGCGCCGCGAGTCGTTCGGCCCGCGTGAGCAACTGCACGAGGTCGTCGGGCCGACGCGGCGGGGTGGGGCTGGGCATCCCTGCTCTCCTAGGTGCCGAGGGGTGTCCATCGTAGGAGACGCACTGGAGGTCGTCCCCTGGAGCCGGAATCATGACGCCATGTTCCGGCGCGACCTTCCCGGGCCCGAGTGGTTCACGGCCGACGACTCGGTGCTCGGCGTGGCCCTCGTCTTCCCGCTGCAGGGGCCGGCCGGGATCTTCGGGCCCACGTGTGAACTGTGTGCGCGGCTGGCCGCCGAGGAGGTCAACCGGGACGGCGGCGTGCTCGGCAGACAGCTCCGGCTGGTGCCCGTCGACGGCTCGGGCGCGCCGCACGAGGTCGCCGACGAGGTCGAGGCGCTCGTGGACCTGGGCGCCGTGCGGGGCGTCACCGGCTGGCACATCTCCTCCGTGCGGCGGGCGCTCGCACCGCGGATCGCGCACCGCGTCCCGTACGTGTACACCGCGCTGTACGAGGGCGGGGAGGACACGGCGGGAGTGTTCCTGACCAGCGAGACCCCGCGCGACCAGCTCCGGCCGGCGATGGATCTGCTGGCACGCGAGCGCGGGGTGCGGCGCTGGTTCGTGGTGGGCAACGACTACGTGTGGCCGCGGCACACGGCCCGCTCGGCCCGCGCCTACGCCCGGGACCGCGGCGGGTGCGTCGCCGGTGAGGCGTACCTGCCGCTCGGCACCCACGACTTCGAGCCGGTGCTGCGCCGCGTCGAACGCTCGGACGCCGACGCGGTGCTGATGCTGCTCGTCGGCAGTGACGCGGTGCGCTTCAACCGGTCGTTCGCGGCGTACGGCCTGCACGCGCGCTGTCTGCGGCTGAGCACGCTGATGGACGAGAACATGCTGATGGCGAGCGGCCCGGAGGCCACCGAGGACCTCTACAGCACGGCCGGGTTCTTCGCCTCGCTGGCCAACCGCGACACCCTCGACTTCCACGGGCGGTACTCCGCCCGCTACGGCGTCCAGGCACCCGCCCCCGGCAGCCTCGGCGAGTCCTGCTACGAGGGTGTGCTGCTGCTGGCCGCGCTGTTGAAGAGGGCCGGGACGCTGGACATCTCGGCGATCGGCGCGGCGGCCGGGGCCGGGGCGGTGTCGTACGAGGGTCCGCGCGGGCTGCTGCACCTGCGCGACGCCCATGTGCGCCAGCGGATCTACCTGGCGCGGGCCGACGGGCTCGATTTCGACGTGCTCACGGAGCTGGATGCGCGGCCCCGGGGCGACAGGTCCTAGGTCTTTCTGAATATCGGAAGATCCCTGGGATCGCGGGAACTCGCCAACTCCGAACTCGACCGAGTGGGCGCCCAGAAGGTCTACGGGCCTCCGCTGTCCGAATTCAACCTCCTCGCCGCCTGACGGACTTGACCGCGGCGCCACGTGGCGCCGCGGTCAGCCGGCAGCCAGGCCCATCGACCGGCGGGTGGGGTGGATCAGCGCAGTCCGGCGAAGAGGTCGTCCTCGGGTGTGGCCGCGCCAGTGGCGTCCTGGACCCGTACGAAGGTCTCCATGCCCATCAGTTCGCCGAACCTCTCCTTGCCCATCCTGAGGAAGAAGATGTTCTCGCCCTGACTGGCGTGCGCGGCCAGCGCGTCGAACTTCTGGCCGCTGAACGCGGTGGTGTCCACCCACGTGGTGATCTCATCGTCGGGGAGGCCGATCTCGGCCATCGCGGCGGCCTCGGCGGGATCCGGCTCCGGCATGTCCTCACCGAACTCGCTCATGATCTCGCCGAACCGCTGCATCATCGAGCGGGGCATCGTCGTCCAGTACACCTTCGGCGTCAGCGCGGTCATCTCCAGCGCCGCCATCGTGATGCGGTGGGCCTGGATGTGGTCGGGGTGACCGTAGAAGCCGTTCTCGTCGTAGGTGACGACCACATCAGGTCGGTAGTGCCGCATGAGTTCCGCGAGTCGGGCCGCGCCTTCCTCCACGGGGGTCCGCCAGAAGGATCCGGGAGCGTCGTTGCTCGGCCAGCCCATCATCCCGGAGTCGGCATAGTCCAGCATCTCCAGATCGCTGACCTTCAGGACGTCACAGCTCGCCTTGAGTTCTTGACGGCGCATCAACGCGACGGCCGCCGGATCGTGCCCGGGATCGCCCGGCTTGACACCTCCCGGTCCGTCACCGCAACCGCCGTCGGTACACGTCACAAGAACCGTGCGGAAGCCTTCCGCCGCGTACCGCGCGAGGACCCCTCCCGTTCCGGTGGCCTCGTCGTCGGGATGGGCGTGCACGGCCATGAGCGTCAAAGGCCGGTCGGTCATGAGTCAGTCCTCCGTCAAAAGCATGTCGTGATCAAAGTGCTCGGCGAGCTACCACCTGAGGCCCGGATTTCCGCAGGGCGGGCGACCTCCCGGTCTCCGTGCTTCCCCGCCCGCGCGGCGCCGGTCCCTCGTCCATGCAACCCCGCCGACCGGTCCGGCTGTTCCCCGCACGGCCTCGGGCGCCGCTGCGGCTGACGTCCCCAGCCAGGCACAGGGCGACAGCGGCGCGGACCATGCCGGGTGGAGTGCCCCGGCCGGAGCGAGGTCCGGTGCGGCCCGTGTGACCGGAGCCGCTGCCGGCCGGGCAGCCCGAGCAGCACGCACCCACGTCCGCCGCAGGGCTGGAGGGGGCCGTATGAAGCGTGGCGGAAGGCGGCGGCCGGGGGGATGACGCCCGTCCCGTACTTGTCGCGCACGCGGTCGACAGCGACCTCGGCATCAGGGTCGGGTCGCGGGCCGCCCGGCCGCAGCAGCGCCGGCGGGGCCCGCCGACGACACGCCCCCGGGTCAGCGCCCCGCGCCGCCCGACCGCGAGAATTCCTCCCATGACCACCACACCCCATCCCCTCGTCACCGGCGCACAGCGACTGGCGCACGATCTCCTCGTCCCGCAGGCCGAGCGCGTCGATCAGGAGGGGGTGCCCGCGAGCCATCTCGAGGCCGTGAAGCGGGCAGGGCTGCTGGGGGTGGTCGCGCCGCGCGAGTACGGCGGGGCGGACGCGCCCGTGGCCGTGGCGCGGGAGACCGCGGAGATCCTGGCCGGGGCGTGCTGCTCCACATGGTTCGTGCAGACACAGCACCACACCCCGGTGAAGCTGCTCAGCACCTACGACTCCCCCGTGCGGGAGAAACTGCTGCGCCCGCTGGCGACGGGCGAGCTGATGGCCGGCATCGCGTTCGCCCATGTCCGTGCCTTCCCCCGGGTGCCCGTGCGGGCCGTCGCCGAGGAGGGCGGCTGGCGGTTCGAGGGCCGGGTGCCCTGGTACACGGGCTGGGGGCTGAACGATGTGATGCTGCTGGCCGGGGTGACGGACTCGGCCGAGGTGGTGTTCGTGTTCGCCGAGGCCCGCGCCCAGCCAGGGCTGACGCCGTCGGCGCCGATGCGGCTCGCGGCCCTCACCGCCGCGCGTACGGTGTCCCTGGAGCTGGACGGCCTGTGGGTTCCGGACGAGTCCGTCGTGCTGCGCACCCCGCAGGAGGAGTTCGCCCTGGTCGACCTCCCCCGGGCCGCCAACGCCAGTCCGGCCGTGTTCGGGGTGGCGGACGCGGCACTGGACCTGGTGGCGCAGACCCCGGAGGGCCGGGAGACGGCCCGGTCGCTGCGGGCCCGGCTCGACGAGACACGGCAGGAGGCCTACGCCCTGGCCGACCGCCCCGCCCCGCAGGACACCGTCCCGGAACGGCTGGCCGTGAAGACACGGGCGTACGACCTCCTGCGCGCGGCCACGACCGCGGCGATCGTCGCCGGAGGCGGCCGCTCCATGGCCCTGGACAGCCGGGCGCAGCGGCTGGCGCGCGAGGGGATGTTCCTGCTGGTGCAGGGCCAGACGGCGGAGGCACGCCGGACGCACCTCGACTCGCTGGCGTCCGGCTAGCCGAGGCGGGGCGCCTCCGGCGCCCGGTCCGTCCGGGACGACAGGGCCTTCCCGCGGAACTCGGCTTCGATTCCAGGGTTGATCTTCGGGTGCGGTCCGCGTGGTGTCAGCTCGCGACCGGCCCGAAAGGAGCGGAGGCGGATGGCGCAGTCTTCAGGCCCGCGGGATGCCGCCGCCACAGTCCCCGCGCGGCGAGGCGCGGCAGGAAGCCCTCGCCGAACCCCGGCGACCGGAGCCGGGCGATCTTCTCGGAGACCTGGGCGGGCGGCTCGTCCCAGGTGAGGTAGACGTCGGCGTGCCGGGCGGCGATCTCACCGGCGATGGGCGAGGAGCCGCCGAAAGTGGACTCGGGCACCGGGTCGGGCCCCCGGGCCGGCACCGCGTCCTCCACCCGGACGGGCTCGCCGTGCAGGTCGACGGTCCGCCCCCGCCACAACTCCCGTACTGCCTGGAGGAATTCACCGGTCGGGTCAGCCCGCCACGGCCAGCAGCGGGATGCGGCCGAGCGCTGCGGAGAACTGGTCGACCACCTGGGTCAGCGCTTCGGTGGCGGCCGGCGCGACGGTCAGGGAGCCGTCGTCCTGCACGGCGATGTCTTTGTCGAGGGTGAACCAGCCCTGGACGATGTGGGCCGCACCCATGGAGTTGAGCACCGGGCGCAGGGCGTAGTCGATGGCCAGCACATGGGCGACGCTGCCGCCGGTGGCGAGTGGCAGGACGGTCTTGCCGGTCAGGGCGTACTGCGGGAGCAGGTCCAGCAGGGCCTTCAGGACACCGGAGTAGGACGCCTTGTACACGGGTGTGCCGACGACGACGCCGTCGGCCCGCGCGAACAGTTCGGTGGCCTCGACGATCGCGGGGTGGCGGAAGTCGGCTCCGAGCAGGGCCTCGGCGGGGATGGTGCGGACGTCGAGCGGGATCACGTCATGCCCCTGGGCCGCCAGCCGCTTGTCCAGGTGGCGCAGCAGTCGGCTGGTGCGGGAGGAGGCGGAGGGGCTGCCGGAGACGGACAGGACGGTGGCCATGGGCTCTCTTTTCCGGGATGAGGCGCGACTGCGCGGGCATCGCCGAATTCGGGAATGCGCGGATGAAAGGGCGTGCCGAAGCACCGAATTCAGGCGTGAGGGGAATTCACCGCACACGGCATCCGGCCGGAACGGCAGTGGCCGGCCTACGGCGGATACGGCGGTGTGAGGAAGCGGCGAGCCGAAGGACTCAGGCTGCGGCGCGACAGGAAGCGCTGGAGACGCGTGCGAGGTCGACGTGGCGTCGCCGCGTGAGGTCCAGTCGCATGGTCATGCCATGGATCGTGGCAGTGGGCGTCGAGGGCCGTCAAGGAATTCGCGGCTCATCTCGTATCCCGGACCGGCCATTTCACGAAAGGCGCTTCGGAAAGGCTTGCGTGCGCCCTCGGTTCGGCCTGCTCGGTTCGGCACGGTCCGAGGGCGCGGGTCTTTGTGCGGTGCGGGCGGGGCGCCGCCTCAGTCGCTGTCCGCCGGAACGACCACGAGGAAGGCGTCCGACTCCAGGTCCATCACGACGGTGGCGGGTTCGCCCTCGGCGCGGCGGCGTGCCGCGTACTCCTCCGCGGGCCAGGATCCGCGCGGAGACCCCGCCGGGAACCGTTCCAACACCTTCGCACTGATGGCCGCAGTCACGTCCGCTGCCCTCCCCTGTCCCGCGCCGCCCGCCGGGGCGACGCCGATCGGTCGCTGTCGTACACATGCGGATGCCCCCGATCCGCCCGGACATGTACTGCCGGGTAGATCCTGGTACCCTCCGCCGACCTCTACACATAAAGGTGAGATAAGAGCAGAATGACGCTTACGCGGCGTTTACCGCATACCCCACCAGACGCGGTCGCCCTGCACCACGAAGGAGACGCATCATGGCCAACGTCTCGCCCACCAGAGGGGATATCACCAGCCACCCGGATGCCTCCGAGATGCGGGACCGGTACGCCCGCATGCTCGGCGGCCGCGATGTGGCGCTCGTGGACGGACCGGTGTTCCTGCTCGGTCTGTACTGCGCCGCCTCCCCGTGGATCGTCCACTACACGACCAGCCAGCCGGCCCTCGTGACCCACAACCTGATCATGGGTATCGCGATCGGTCTGCTGGCGCTCGGGTTCACTCGCGCTCCGGAGCGCATGTACGGCCTGAGCTGGGCCATGTGCGCGCTCGGGGTGTGGATGATCATCTCGCCGTGGGTCGTCGGCGAAAGCCCGGACGCCGGTGTCGTGTGGAACAACATCATCATCGGTGCACTGGCCGTGATCCTCGGGCTGGTGTGCGCCGGAACGGCGGCGAAGGCCTCGCCCAGGCCGTAGCGCCCGCCGGAAAGGAGCAAAAGGCCGGTCCGCGTCCCGGACCGGCCCGTTCACGTCGGCCACGCCGGCATCCCGACGGACCGGGCGGGTGCGGATGTGACATCACCACCACACGGAGGCGACATCACCACCCCGCGGAGGTGGCTTCCGCGTCCTCAGCTCGGCTGGGACGCGTACTCGTACGGCGTCGTGGTCGTCAGCGAAAGGAATCCGAGCCCCTCCAGGATCGGCCGGCTCTGGCTGGAGGCGTCGACCTGGAGGTAGCGGTAGCCGCGGGTCGCCGCCGCGTGGGCTCGGTGGGCCACCAGGGCGCGGTAGATGCCGCGGCCGCGCCAGCCCGGGACGGTGCCGCCACCCCACAGACCGGCGAAGGGCGTGCCGGGCACGAGCTCCATGCGCGCCGCGCTCACCGGCTCGTCGCCGGCCAGCGCCACGACGGCGACCACGCCGTCCGGGTCGGACAGCCGGGCGAGGAGCTGGTGGCGCAGCCAGGAGCTGTCGGCTCCGAACGCCTTCTCGTGCACGTCGGCCACGAGATCGACGCCCGCCGGGTCGGTGACCTGCACGAGGCGCACGCCCTCGGGCGGTGCGGCGTCGCGGGCCGGACCGGTGGCCTCGCCGATCATCAGCGTCTCCTCGGGCCCGGGCGTGAACCCGGCCGCGCGCAGCCGCCGCCCGAGGTCCGCCGGCCCGTCGTGGCCGTACAGCTTCCACTCGAAGTCGAGGCCGAGCCCGGTGTAGTGACCGATCTGGTCAGCGATCGCCGCGTCCGCTCCGGCCTCGTCCAGGGCGGACCACAGCACGCCCTTCCAGCCCGGCGCCGGGGCGATCTGGCGGACGACGCCGCCGGTCCGCTCGACACGGGCGCCTGGACCGTCCGGCCGCGCTCCCTCGCGCAGGTAGCGGTCGAACAGGGTGAGCAGCTCGGCATGATCCATGGACAGACCCCAGCAGCCGCCGGGCCTTGCGGCAAAGGGTTTTCCGGCCCGGCGGCACTCCCTGGACCCGCGGCCCCGTTCCTTTCCCCCGGCGCCCGGGCGCCATAGGGTCCTGTTGATCACCTCGTCACGGGAAAGGCCGGTCCCATGGTCGTGAAGGACACGGAACTGCCGCATCTGCGCCGCTGCGTGGAACTCGCCGCCGAGGCCCTGGAGTCCGGGGACGAGCCGTTCGGGTCGGTCCTGGTGGGCGGGGACGGCACCGTCCTCGCCGAGGACCACAACCGGGTGGCCTCGGGCGACCGCACCCGGCACCCCGAGTTCGAGCTGGCGCGCTGGTCGGCGGCGCACCTCACACCCCGGGAGCGGGCGGCCGCCACGGTGTACACCTCCGGCGAGCACTGCCCGATGTGTGCGGCCGCGCACGCCTGGGTCGGTCTCGGACGCATCGTCTACGTCGCCTCGTCCGAGCAACTCGGCTCGTGGCTGTCGGAGTTGGGGGTCCCGGCCCCGCCGGTGCGGACACTCCCCGTGCGCGAGGTCGCACCCGGAGTGACCGTGGACGGTCCGGTGCCCGAACTGACCGAGCAGATCAGGGATTTGCACTTCAGCTTCCACCGCGGTCGCGACTGAGACGCCGGTCGGGAGAGGTGATTCCGGCCTGACGGGCAGCGCCCGAGATGCAGGGCCGCTCGGACGAACCTATGATCGATTCCAATTGGACCAGGCGAAAGACCAGGCGTACACCCCGGTCTCCGCGACGGGGGGAGGCACATGCCTTCACTGCCGGCACATCGGCTCATGGCCGTCTATATCGCGTTGGTCGCGGTTGTCACTATCGTGTACATGACTGTGCCCGCGGCCTTCACAGCGCTCTGGGCCGTCATAGGGCTGGCGGGCGTTGGCGCCATCCTGGTCGGCACGCGTATCCACCGCCCCGCCCATGCGTGGCCCTGGTGGTTTCTCGCCGGCGGAATCTTCACCTTCATCGCGGGCGACACGTACTACAACGTGATGGAGCAGTACTTCGACGCCTCCAACCCGTTCCCCTCCCCCGCCGACGCCTGCTACCTCGCCACCTATCCGCTGTTCGCGATCGGTCTGTCGGGGCTGGTGCGGCACAGGTGGGCCGACCGCGACCTGCCGAGCCTGCTCGACGCCCTGATCGTCACCGCCGGCCTCGCGCTGCCCGTGTGGGTGTACCTGGTGCAACCGCTGACCGTGGTGCAGGGCATGAGCTGGCAACAGCGGGCCATCAGCATCGCCTACCCCCTCGGCGACATCCTCGTGCTGGCCCTGCTGGTCCGGCTGCTCACCCCCAGTCCGCTCAACGGGTCCAATCGCGCCGTACGCCTGCTGGTCGTGGGCACGGTGACCCTGCTGGTCACCGACATCGCCTACGGGATCCTGCAGTTGTACGACGTGTGGGAGACCGGGAGCCTGCTGGATCTCGGCTGGGTCGTCTTCTACACCGCCTGGGGCCTGGCCGCGCTGCATCCCTCCATGGTCGAGCTGACGGCCTCCGTGCCCCAGCGGGAGTCCCTGCTGCCGCCGCGGCGCCGGCTGGTCATGCTCGCCGTGGCCACGCTCATCGCGCCGGGGATCCTGCTCTGGGAGGGGCTGAGCGGTCAGAGCCGGGACGCCGCCGTGATCGCGGTCTTCTCGGGTGTGCTGTTCCTCCTGGTGATCCTGCGGCTGGCGGGGATGGTCGTGGCACATCGCCGCGCGGTCACTCGCGAACTGGCCCTGCGGGGAGCGGCCGCCTCGCTGGTCTCCGCCTTCCGGCAGGAGGAGGTCGACCAGTCCTGCCGGAAGGCGGTCGACCGGCTGATGGGTCCGGACACAGCGCACCGGACCATGCTGCTGCCGACGGACCAGGCGGCGGATCTGGGCGCCCACGGCACCCGGCTGGTGAGCCCGGCCGCCCTCGACCCCGCGATCGCCGCCCGGCTGAACGGCCTGCCGTCGGTCCTGGTGTGTCCCATGACGCAGCCGGACCGTCCGACCGGAGAGGTGCCGGGCATCCTGCTGATCGCCGCCCCCGAACGGCAGCTCAACGAGACCTGGGGCTCCCTGGAGATCCTGGCCTCCCACGCGGGCCTGGCCATGGAGCGCGTCGCGCTGCGCAAGGAGGTGTTCCGGAGGGAGAACGAGGCGTACTTCCGCACCCTCGTCCGCAACACCTCAGACGTGATCCTGATCCTGGAGGACAACGACACCATCCGGTACGCCAGCCCGTCCGCACGGTCCGTGTTCGGCACCGACGAACTGGTGGGCGTGCCGCTGCCGGAGCTGGTGGACCCGGGGGACCGGGAGCGGGCGGCGCGAGGGCTGACCGTCGTACGGGAGCGGGGGTCGGGGGCGGGACACGACCACTGGTGGGTGCGGCGCCGGGAGGCGCGCGTCGAGGTGGAGGTCCGGTTCAGCGACTTCCGGGACGAGCGGACCGTGTCCGGTCTGGTGGTGACCCTGCGGGACGTGACCGAGCAGCGGCGGCTGGAGCAGGAGCTGACCCAGCGGGCCTTCCACGACTCGCTCACCGGTCTGCCCAACCGGACGCTGCTGTTGGAGCGGATCGAACGCGCCCTGCTGCGCGGGCGTCGCGAGTCCTCCCTGACGTGTCTGCTCTTCATCGACCTCGACGACTTCAAGCTGGTCAACGACACGATGGGACACCGTGCGGGCGATCAGCTGCTGGTCGCGGTCGGCAACCGGCTGTCCAGAACGCTGCGGCGCACCGACACCGCGGCCCGGCTCGGTGGTGACGAGTTCGCCGTGCTCATGGAGGACGCCAAGCAGCCCCTGGACGCCGAACTGCTGGCGGCCCAGGTGATCCAGACGCTGAGCAGGCCTTTCGACCTCGCCGACGAATCGGTGCCGGTGTCCGCCAGCGTGGGCGTGGCCACGGCGCGCGACAGCACGGACGCGGAGGAGCTGCTGGGCCATGCCGACCTCGCGCTGTACGCGGCGAAGGCGGCGGGCAAGCGGCAGTGGCGCCGCTTCAAGCCGCTGCTGCGCAGCCGCATGGTCAAGCGGCACGATCTGCAGTCGCAGCTGGCCCAGGCGGTCGCCGACAAGGCGTTCGCGCTGCGCTACCAGCCGGTCGTGGACATCACGGCGGGCGAGGTCGTCGGTTTTGAAGCCCTGGTCCGCTGGCCGCACGAGCAGCGGCCGCCCGTCATGCCGGACCAGTTCATCGGCCTGGCCGAGGAGACCGGGCACATCGCGCCGCTGGGCTCGTGGGTGCTGGAGAACGCGGTCAGCGACATCGTGAACCTGCAACGGCTGCCCGGCCCCGCCCGACCGCCGTACGTCAGCGTGAACGTCTCCGCCCGTCAGTTCCGCGACGCCGGGTTCATCGAGCAGGTCGGGGAGGCACTGAGCACCCCGGGCCTCGAACCGGGATCGCTGCAGCTGGAGATGACGGAGACGGTGCTGCTGCACCGCGACGACCGGCTCCAGACGGTGCTGGCCACGCTGAAGGACCTCGGGGTGCACATCGCCGTCGACGACTTCGGCACGGGCTTCTCCTCGCTGCGCTACCTGCGGGACTTCCCGATCGACGTGCTGAAGATCGACAAGTCGTTCATCGACGACATCGCGCGCGACGCCCAGCAGGTCGCCCTGGTCGAGGGGATCGTGCGGATCGCCGACACGCTGGGCCTGCAGGTCATCGCCGAAGGCATCGAGGACACCGCGCAGCGGGATCTGCTGGCGAGCATGGGATGCCGGTTCGGGCAGGGGTACCTGTTCGCCCGGCCGTTGACCCTGGAGCAGAGCGCGCACGTGCTGCGAGAACCGAGCACCCGTCCGTTCGCGCCACCGCGGACACGGCGGCCGCAGATCGACTCCGCCGCCCACGGACGCCGGAAGGCTCGCTGGGAGGACCTGGAGCACCTGCGGCGCACCAGCCCGATGAGCGACGCGGTCTTGGACGAGGTGCGCGGCCGGCACATCCGCAGCGGCGACAAGTGGCTGGTCGACTTCGCGTCCTGCAACTATCTGGGGTTCGACTGGGACCCGGAGATCATGGCCACGGTCGATCCCGCGGTACGCGAGTGGGGCACGCACCCGAGCTGGTCACGGCTGCTGGGCAGTCCGCGGCTCTACCCCGACATCGAGGAGCGGCTCGCCGCGCTGCTCGGCGCGCCGGACACACTGCTGCTGCCGACACTCACGCTGGTGCACTCGTCCGTGATACCCGTGCTGGCCGAGGAGGGCCACGTCTTCGTGGAGGCGACCGCGCACCGCACCGTCTACGACGGCTGTGTGGTGGCCCGGGCGCAGGGCGCCACCCTGCACCGCTTCCACGCCGAACGCCTCGACGACCTGCGCGGCCAGCTCGCCCGCGTGCCCAGCGGCACTCCCCGGCTGGTGTGCCTGGACGGCGTCAACAGCATGAGCGGCAACGTCCCCGACCTGCCGGCGCTGGCGGCGGTGTGCCGCGCCGAGGGGGCGACGATGTACGTCGACGACGCCCACGGCTTCGGCGTGATCGGCGAACGCGGGCCGGACGAACCGTGTCCGTACGGCATGCGCGGCAACTGCGTGGTGCGCCACACCGCGGAGTCCTACGACGGGATCGTGCTGGCCGGAGGGTTCTCCAAGGCGTACTCGTCGCTGCTGGCGTTCCTGGCGCTGCCGTCGGAACTGAAGAACCGGCTGAAGACGGCCGCGGCCCCGTACCTCTACTCGGGGCCGTCCCCCACGGCGTCCCTGGCGACGGCGCTGGCGGGACTGGACGTCAACGAGCGCCGGGGCGATGTCATCCGGGCCGACCTGTACCGCAAGACGGTGCGTGTGCTCGATCACCTGGACGCCATGGGGGTGAGCACCCTCAACAGGGACCGGCTGCCCATCGTGGAGGTGCCGCTGGCGAACCCGGCGGACCTCGACGCTGTGGCGGCGTACCTGTGGGAGGAGGGCATCTACGTCACGCTGGCGGCCTACCCCCTGGTGCCGCGCGACCGGGTGGGCTTCCGGGTGCAGCTCACGGCGATCAACTCCGACGAGGACATCAGCCACCTGAACGGGACCCTGACCCGGCTGTCCGAACGCTTCCCGCTGCGGATGAAGGACTAGCCGGCCATGACGACGCACAACGACGACGTGGACTGGGACCGCTGGCCGGTCGCCGACTACCTCGCGGAGCACTACCGCGAGGTACATCCCTGGGACGCGGCGGTCATCGCCCACCACAGCGCCTGCTACCGGCGTTTTCCGCCGGGCGGCATCACCCGCTCGGTGGAGTTCGGGGCGGGTCCCAACCTCTACCCGCTGATGCTCGCGTCCGCCGTGAGCCGCGAGATCGACGCCGTGGAGGCGGGAGCGAGCAACGTCGCCTACCTCACGGACCAGATCTGTCACCGTCCCGACGCGAGCTGGCTCCCGTTCCACGCTCTGTGCCGGGAACTCAACCCCGACGTGCCCGCGACGCTGGCCGGCGCGCTGGCCCCGGTGCACATCGTGCACGCCGACGTCCGGGCGCTGCCGCCGGGCGCGTACGAACTGGCCTCCATGCACTTCGTCGCCGAGAGCGCGACGGAGGACTTCGCCGAGTTCGCCGAGCTCTGCCGCACCTTCGTCCGCACGGCCCGGCCGGGCGGCTGCCTGGTCGCCGCGTTCATGGAGAACATGCCGACGTACCGCATCGGACCCGCCTCCCGCTGGCCGGGCTGTCCGGTGAGCCCGGCGACCGTCACGGAGGTCTTCGCGCCCCTGACCCGGGACCTGGACGTGACCCACATCGACATGGACCCGACCCTGCCGGACCACGGGGATTCGGGGATGGTGCTGCTCACGGGGGTGGCGGAGGCGGTGTAGCCCGTGCGGGTCAGCCGTCCGAACCGGGACGGAACCTCCGGCGCAGCACCACTCCCCCGGCGACCAGCGCCGCGCTCGCCGCGACGGCCTGGAGGGTGTGGTCCGTGCCCGTGTGCGCCAAGGCGCCCCTGGCGTGCGGGACGGTGCGCGGGGCCGGTTCGGGGGCCGGTTCGGACGGCTGACCCGCACGGGCTACACCGCCTCCGCCACCCCCGTGAGC
>NZ_JAIGQA010000115.1:0-26870 GCF_019733245.1 Streptomyces sp. WAC04114 | reverse complement strand
GTGCTGCGCGGGCGGTGGCTGGGGTGGAGCGAGGTGCTTCGTGCTTGGCCCGGCGGGTGGCTGGGGTGGTGCGAGGTGCTTCGTGCTTGGCCCGGTGGGTGGCCCGGTCGGGGCGGGTGGCTCCGCCCCGGGGTGCCCCGCGGCGTGAGGTGGTTCGGTCGGCGGTGCTCCGCCGCGGGGGGTTCGCCGGTGTGAGACAACCCAGTCGGCGTGGGACGGCCCGCCGGTGGCTCCGCCGGTCCGGGGCAGAGCCCACCGGTCCTGGATGGCTCCCCCGGCCCGGTACGACCCACAGGTCCGGCACGACCCGCCGGTCCGGCACGGCCCACCGGTCCGGCACGGCCTGCCGGCCCGGCCCGGCCCGGCCCGGCCCGGCCCGGCACGGCCCGCCCGTGCAGGACCGCTCCGCCGACGTGGGTCACCCCGGCCCGTTCCGCACGGCTCAGTCGCCGAAGTTCGCGCCGAAGTTCGGGTAGCCCGTCGTCGAGACGCCCGAGTCGCTGGGGGAGACGGTGCGGGAACCCGTGGCGGTGATCTTCGTGCCGTTGGACGGCAGGTAGAGGACCGCGCCGTTGCCGTCGTTCTCGTACGAGCCGGCCAGTACGTCGGCGCGGCCGTCGCCGGTGACGTCGTCGAGCTTGACGTCGGTGCCGAGGAAGTCGCCCTTCTCGTCCGAGCCGGGGACACCCGCGGTGCTCTGCGCGAACGATTGGGTGCCCGAGGACGTGTTGATGCCGGAGGCCGAGCCGTACAGCACGACGAGCTGGCCGGCGTCGGCGACCGAGCCGATGTCCTCGCCCGCCACCCCGA
Source organism: Streptomyces sp. WAC04114 (assembly GCF_019733245.1). Taxonomy (NCBI): domain Bacteria; kingdom Bacillati; phylum Actinomycetota; class Actinomycetes; order Kitasatosporales; family Streptomycetaceae; genus Streptomyces; species Streptomyces sp. WAC04114. The sequence goes on along the minus strand of NZ_JAIGQA010000115.1, from coordinate 26,060 downwards.
CCACGAGGTCCTGGTAGTTGTCGCCGTTGACGTCGCCGAGGTCCAGCTCGTAGCCGAAGTAGTCGTTCCTCTCCGAACTGCCGGGCACGTTGCCGGTGTTCTGGGTGATGCCGGTGGTGGAGCCGGCGCCGTCCGCGGTGCCGTAGGTGATCCACACCGTGCCGCCGTCGGAGGCCCCGGGGAAGGTCACGCCGTCGTCGGTCTTGTTCCAGTGCATGCCGGTGACGATGTCGCCGAAACCGTCGCCGTTGACGTCACCGATGCCGGTGATGACACCGGCCTTCAGCGGCTGGGCAGAGGCGGCGGACAGGCCGGAACTCGTGCCCAGCAGGAGGTAGTTGGTGTTCCAGTATTGGCCGGTGGCGGTCTCGAAGCCGTCGACGACCAGGTCGGTGCGGCGGTCGCCGTTGACGTCGCCCGCGGTGATGTTGAGCGGGCCCGAGCCGTCGCCCGACGCCTGGACCGGCGCCTTGACGCTGTACCGCCCCTTGAGCGCCGTACCGGAGGCGCTGATGCCACCCTTCAGCACGTAGACGGTGTTGGAGGTGTTGCCGACGGCCAGGTCCGCCTTGCCGTCGCCATCGAAGTCGCCGGCGGCGAGGTTGCGGCCCCAGCGGTCGTGCTTGGTGGGGGCCGCGTCGGCGATCGAGACGCCCTTGCCGGTGATGCCCTGGGCCGAGCCCCACAGAACCGCGACGCCGCCGCCGTCCTTGTCGCTGCCGACGTCCTCCATCGGCGAGGAGACGGCGAGGTCGTCGTAGCCGTCGCCGTTGAAGTCGGCGTAGGCGCTGTCGGCGCCGAACACGTCGCCGGTCTCGGCCGTGCCCGGGTTGCCGGTGGTGTTCTGGCTGATCGCGGACCGCTTCGCGGAGGACACTCCGGTCTTCGTGCCGTACAGCACGACGAGCTGGCCGGCGTCCTTCTTGCCGCTGACGTACGCGCCGGAGGCGGAGAACGCCACGTCGCCGAAACCGTCGTTGTTGAAGTCGGCCCGCGGGGTGTGCGTGCCGTCCGCGGCCGTCGCCGGGCCGGCCGTGGCCGAGAGCAGCGTGCCGGTCAGCGCGGCCGCGACGGCGGTCGCCAGGGCGAGCCGCACGCGGGGGCGTCGGGACGGGACTGCGGGTACGGGCCGGCGCCCGGAGGGGCGCTCGTGCTGCTGCATGCGGGGTCTCCTGCTGCATGCGGGGGATGTCTGGCGGACATCCACAGTCGATGGAGGGCCGGACTGTCCGTGTTCGCCGGGAGTTGTCCGGGCGTTCACGGGCGTTCGGCGATCAAGAGACCTGCGGCGGGACGTAAGGGTTGTACGTGAGTTCGGTTGATTTCCGGGGCTGACCGGAGCGTGTGGTGCTCGCTCGAAAGGCATCGGGCGGTATAGCACCTCCATGGCCGCCTCGCGGTCCTTCCCGGTGAGCGGTTCCAGCGGCACGGACGCCCCCGGGTCGCCGAACAGCCGGGTTCCGGCGCCGGGCGGCACGGGTGGGGTGTGCAGGGCGATCTCGATGATCAGCCCCGCTCCAGGAGCCGGTGTCCTCCAGGCGGCGGGCGAGCACGACCAGGGCCATGCCGGGCGAGCGCGAACAGGGCTCTTGCCGGGCACCGCCGTGGATTGCGGTGGGGTCGGGGCAGGCGTGGCCCCGCTCGACCGTCCCGGCCGATCCAGGACCAAAAGACGCGCGCTGTGGTCAACGGCCCGCGGTAGAAAGGGCGTTCGGTCGTGACGTACGGCCTCGACGCATCCCTGGGGGGACCTTGTTCAGAACTCGGGCGGCCTCGGCCGCCATCGGTGTCGTGGCGCTCCTGGTGACCGGCACTCCGGCGGCGAACGCTGCGGAGGCGCAGGCTCCGGATGTGCGGTACGCACACAGCGCCACGGGTGATCTCGGCACCCTGGAGGTCGGCATCAGCTCCGACAGCGCCATCACGGGAATCAGGGCCCGTCTCGTCTCCGCGGCCACGCAGCAGGAAGTCGCCGTCGTGGAGTTCGACGCGTTCGACCTCGTCTCCGGCACCGCCGACAACGGCGTGTGGCGCACGAAGAAGCCGCTCGACCTTCCGGACCTCGGCAGCTACGACGTCCGCATCGAGGCCACGGACGCCGACGGCGACCGCGACGTCGACAACTCCGCCGGCTCTCTCGCCTATTACGTCGCCGCGGTGTTCGAGGACGTGCACCCCGACCGCACGCAGATCGACACCGACCACCGTCAGGTGCGCATCGACGGCACCCTGAAGGGGCGCTGGCCGGCGACCCGGGAGCTGAAGCCCCTGGCGGACCACCGGGTTGACCTCGACGTGGACTACTGGACGGAGAACACCGTCCGCACCGACGCGCAGGGCCACTTCTCCGGCACGGTCACCGTGAACGACGCGGTGCCGGTCCAGGCCGTCTACCGGCACGACAGCGCCAACCCGTACGTCCTGTACGGCGAGTCCGAGTCGACGCGGATCGACATCCGTCACGTGGCCACGCGCTGGACCTTCCAGGCACCGTCCGAAGCCAGGACGATCGACTACGGGGAGCAGGTCACCGTCACTGCGACGCTGGAGCGCGAGACCCCGCAGGGCTGGGTGCCCTTCGAGGGCCAGAGCGGCGGCGCCCTTTACGAGGCCTCCTCCGGCAACCAGTGGGCCAGCGTCGGCTACTTCACCACCGGCGCGGACGGCAGGACCACCACCTTCACCCACACCCCGGGGGAGACCGGCACCTTCCGCGTGGCCTCGCACAGCGACGACCCGTTCATCGCCGAGGCCTCCGCGAACAGCCCCGAGATCACCGTCCGGCGCGCCTCCGTCTTCACCTCGTTCTCGGCCGCCCGCACCGAGGACGGTGGCGTGCACGTCGAGGGCGCCATGGACTTCCCCGACGGCTGGACGCCCGCGGACATCCCGGTGCGCATCCAGTACTCACGCGACGGCAAGCGCTGGACGGACCTGGCGACGGTGCAGGCCGGCTGGTCCGGTGAGGGTCACGGCTTCTCGGCGGACATCGCCGAAGGGCGGCGGGGTCACTACCGTGCGCAGTTCGACAAGACGGAGTCGTTCCGCGGGGCGACTTCACAGGTTGTGCGGGTGGGCCGTTGACACCAGGGTGGGCCGGCGGCCACTGGGCTCGGGGCCGGCCCCCAGGCGTGCCCGTCAGATCAGAGCCTGCTGATCGTTGACGAAGTCGCGTGCGGTCGCCTCGTCGTTGATCAGCAGATGGAGCCGGACCGGCAGCGGCTCATCCAGTTGTGAGGCGAGGGCCTTCGCCTCGTCCAGCCGTCGGGCGACCTCCGCACGGGCCTGGTCGACGGCCGCGGATATGTCCGTCTCTGTCGGTGCCTCATCGGTCCCCGCGCCCTGCCGGCTCATGAGCAGGGCGATGGACGAGTTCCTGCGTTCCGCGAGATCGGACCTTATGTCTTTTCCGCGCCCTTCGTCTCGCGTGACATTGTTGATGTCATTGACGAGCTGAAATGCGGTTCCCAGTTGAAGCCCGATGCTGTGCAGCAGACGGCGGTCCTCACGGGAGCGGCTGGAACACAGGGCGCCCATCCAGAAGACCAGCGCCAGGAGGCTGCCGGTTTTCCGCTCCGCGACGTCGAAGGGATCCGAGATGGCGATGCCGCTGTGCACGTCGTGAAACTGCCCGGATGACATGCTCGCCAAGGTGTTCAGAATCTGGTGCATTGCCGTCGGCTTCACGCGGAAAATGGTGGTTAGGCCGTGGGCGAGCAGAACATCGGAAAGAGCAAGCGCCCCGGCCGGTCCCATGAGGGAGAGTTCCGTGGGGAGCCCCCGGCGCAGGATGTCCCGGTCTTCTACATCGTCACGTATCACACTGGCCTTGTGGATCATTTCGAGGCCCACGGCCAGAGTCACAATGGACTCTCTGTTTTCTTTCGTGTCACCGGGGTCAGCAAGGATTAAGAAGAGCGAGGCCCTGTTCAAGCGCCCCCTGTGCGACAGCCTGGAAACGATATCGCAGGGAAGGCCGATCTCATCGAGATGTCTCGCCAAGGCCAGACGGATCTCGCTGCGAATGTCGCTCCAGTGAGAGTCGTAGATCAAATCATTGCTCTCATTCTCTCGTTAGCATCACGCAAAGGAACGCTGCCGAGTATGCTTCCGCCATGTCAATCGGGCTGCAGGTGCTGAAGCGTTTATCGATCTTGCTTGTCGTGTCTTTCTCGCTTTACGTGCTGAGGAGCCCGCGGCGCTCATCGCGATCGTTACCCGAGGAGACCCGTGAGACGAGTGATGCTCAGATCCCGGCGGGGCGAGCGCAAAAGGAAGGACTGGACTCCGCTACCTTTCGTGAACCGTACAAGATCGCCATCGGAGCTTTCTACGCCATCTGTGTGCAGCGGGCCTTCGAGACGAGTATTCAGACACTCGATCGATCGCCGCTGGATGTGACGTTCCACGCGGGAAACCCGGATATCAATGTGACTCCCCAGCAGATCGTCCTGATCTGCCAGTTGCTGGCCATGCTGATCTGGATGGGGCTCTATTACATCAACAATGTGCGGATCTATTTGCTCATCCCGGAGGCGAAACCCTTCAGGAGGAAAGTCACCCACGTCGTACTGACGGTCGCGCTGGCCCAGTTCTACTTCCTGGGGGCCACGATCGGCAGCCCGTCGGTGAACCAGTTGCTTCTGATTCTCGGAATTCTCGTGACCGATGCCGTGTTTCCGCTGGTGATCGGGGCGGTCCGCAGTCGAAGGACCCGCTTCATATGGGTGGTGCGCGGCAGTGCCCAGACGGCCTTTGTGCTGTGGATCCTGCTCTTCGTGCCGGCTTCGCACTACGGGCAGGTCAGGTGGAGCGTCATCATGCTGCTCCTGATGCTCGTGCAACTCATCGTCATCGCCCCGCTGGAGAGCCACTACATGCGCAAGAGGAGCCGTCTCGCGTAAGGGGCCGTGGCCTTACGGGCCGCACCACCTGCCGTAGGGGTAGCTCTCGTCGTCGGGGCGTGCTCCGGTCGGCCCCTTCCCCCGGATGACGCGCGTATAGGCGGTGGCCCAGGTCAGTGCGAGCTTCCAGGCGGGCGTGACGGACAGACGACGAGAACTGGCGATGACGAACGCGCGCCACTCGATCGAGTGCCGCGCACCGAGTCTGCAGGCGCGCATTCCGAAGTCGGTGTCCTCGCCGAGCAGGAAGCCTTCCTTGAAACCGCCTGTCGCCTGGAATGTTCGCCTGTTGGTCAGCAGGCAATCGCCGTTGGTCACGGGCAGGCCCGCCAGGCGGGCGAGCAGTATGAGGAAATAGATGAAGACCAGGGTGGCCCGCACTCCCGTCGTGGAGTGATCTGCCCGGTGGCGCACCGAGACGATATGGAGCTCGTCCGGGTTCAGCCGCCTGAGGCAGCGGTGCAATACGCCGTCGCCCAGTACGACGTCGGCATCCAGGAAGAGCAGATGCTCATGCCGTGCTAACCGGGCTCCTATGTTGCGCTGGGTTCCGGTGTCCGCGACAGGCGATGTGGTGACTTTTAAAGGGATAGCGTCGGCGTACTGGTTCGCCGCCCGTGCCGTCCGTTCGTTCGGGCTGGCGTCGACGATGATGACCTCGTAGGCGGTCTTCAGACGCTGGTCGAGCAGCGATTTCAGGAGTGCGCCCAGGTATTTCTCCTCATTGAGGGTGGGTATTATGATCGAGAGCGCCAACTCGTCCGCCCTCCCTCTTGCCTGGCCAAGCGGATCAGATCGAAGAGTACGCATCCCAGTCCGGGTGCGAGGTATTTCGGTTGGATTCCTCGCAGAACGCCGGACGTCATGGTCGGGACGGCAGTGCCGATGGCCCTGAGGAGCGTGAAATTCCGGGTGTGTTCGTCGGCCTTATCGGGAGGGACGAGCGCGCAATAACCGGAGAATCCGAGGTTCTGCCAGAGCGCTGAGATCCGGGCTGCCTCACCGGGTGGGAGCTTCGCCAGAAAGCCCAGCTGGTACGCCGCAGCCAGGACGATGAGGGCCGGCCTCACCTGCGTACCCCGTCTGCGCATCGACCTGAGCCATTTCACGTCGTGCACCAGCCAGGAGATGTTGATCAGGGTCTGGGCCTTGTCCTCCAGTGACAGTTTTTTCCAGGTGTAGATTCCACCGGCCGAGTAAATTGCCTCCCAGGCCAAGTTGAAGGCCACAGCGGCCTCCGGGAGCAGTTCTGTGCCCTGCTCTTCGGTTTCTTTGATCGCTTCGCGATAGGCGGCCACCCAGCAGGCTCCGCCGAACAGCTTGAGGGCGAGAAGAGCCGAACGCTTGAGAGGGGTTTCTGCCTGGTCGGTCACTGGGTCTCCCTGGTGGAGAGATGGAGATGAAGCGTAAGGGTGGCAGGCGCGGGGTTTGGGGTGCAAGGGCGTCGGATCCGCTGGGGCGGATGGACGCCAGTTCTATTCGTAGGTGCCCCTGAGGCACATTCCCCGGATGTCCGGGGAATCCCTTATGCGGTGCAGGCGAGGAAAGCCCTCCTCGCCGCCTGGCCGGTGCACGGGTTCTGCACAGCGCGCCGGAACGCCGACGCCCCCCGCCCGATGACTCGGGACAGGGGGCGCAGGAAAGAACAGCTGCGGTCGCCTACTTCACCGGCTCCGGCTCCGGAGCGTTCTCCGAGTCCGCCGTGCCGGCCGGCGGCTCGCCGTCGTCACCGTCGCCGTCGTCGTCGGCACTCTCCGCCGGGACCGGCGTCTTCACCGAGTCCAGAAGCAGCTGGGCGACGTCCACGACCTGGATGGACTCCTTCGCCTTGCCGTCGTTCTTCTTGCCGTTGACGGAGTCCGTGAGCATGACCAGGCAGAACGGGCAGGCCGTCGAGACGATGTCGGGGTTGACCGACAGGGCCTCGTCCACGCGCTCGTTGTTGATGCGCTTGCCGATCCGCTCCTCCATCCACATCCGCGCACCACCGGCGCCGCAGCAGAAGCCGCGCTCCTTGTGGCGGTGCATCTCCTCGTTGCGGACACCGGGGACGGCGGCGATGATCTCGCGCGGCGGCGTGTAGATCTTGTTGTGGCGGCCCAGGTAGCACGGGTCGTGGTACGTGATGATGCCCTCGACCGGCGTGACCGGGATCAGCTTGCCCTCGTCGACGAGGTGCTGGAGCAGCTGCGTGTGGTGGATGACCTCGTAGTCGCCGCCGAGCTGCGGGTACTCGTTGCCGAGCGTGTTGAGGCAGTGCGGGCAGGTGGCGACGATCTTCTTGGCCGACTTGGGCTTCGCCGACTCGGCGACGACCTTGCCCTCGTCGTCCATCTCCTCGCCGAACGCCATGTTCAGCGCCATGACGTTCTCCATGCCGAGCTCCTGGAACAGGGGCTCGTTGCCCAGGCGCCGGGCGGAGTCACCGGTGCACTTCTCGTCGCCGCCCATGATCGCGAACTTGACGCCCGCGATGTGGAGCAGTTCGGCGAAGGCCTTCGTGGTCTTCTTGGCGCGGTCCTCCAGGGCGCCCGCGCAGCCGACCCAGTACAGGTACTCGACCTCGGACAGGTCCTCGATGTCCTTGCCGACGACCGGGACCTCGAAGTCGACCTCCTTGAGCCACTCCAGGCGCTGCTTCTTCGCCAGGCCCCAGGGGTTGCCCTTCTTCTCCAGGTTCTTGAGCATCGTGCCCGCCTCGGACGGGAACGACGACTCGATCATCACCTGGTAGCGGCGCATGTCGACGATGTGGTCGACGTGCTCGATGTCGACCGGGCACTGCTCGACACAGGCGCCGCAGGTGGTGCAGGACCACAGGACGTCCGGGTCGATGACGCCGTTCTCCTCCAGCGTGCCGACCAGCGGCCGCTCGGCCTCGGCCAGCGCCGCCGCGGGCACCGAGGCGAGCTGCTCCTCGGACGCCTTCTCCTCGCCCTCCATGGTCTTGCCGCCGCCGGCCAGCAGGTACGGCGCCTTGGCGTGCGCGTGGTCCCGCAGGGACATGATCAGCAGCTTGGGGGAGAGGGGCTTGCCCGTGTTCCAGGCGGGGCACTGCGACTGGCAGCGACCGCACTCGGTGCAGGTGGAGAAGTCCAGCAGGCCCTTCCAGGAGTACTGCTCGACCTGGGAGACGCCGAAGACGTCGTCGTCGCCCGGGTCGGTGAAGTCGATCGGCTTGCCGCCCGAGGTCATCGGCTGGAGCGCGCCGAGGGCCGTGCCGCCGCTCGCCTCGCGCTTGAACCAGATGTTGGGGAAGGCCAGGAAGCGGTGCCAGGCCACGCCCATGTTGGTGTTGAGCGACACCACGATCATCCAGATGAACGAGGTGCTGATCTTGATCATCGCGACGAAGTAGACGAGGTTCTGCAGCGCCGTGACGCTCAGCCCCTTGAACGCGAGCACCAGCGGGTACGACGCGAAGTACGACGCCTCGTAGTGGTCGACGTGGTGGAGCGCGCCCTCCAGGCCCCGCAGGACGTAGATCGCGAGGCCGATCGTGAGGATGACGTACTCGACGAAGTACGCCTGGCCGGCCTTGGAACCGGCGAAGCGGGACTTGCGGCCCGGGCGGTTCGGCAGGTTCAGCAGGCGGATCGCGATGAGCACTGCGATGCCCAGGATCGTCATCACGCCGATGAACTCGATGTAGAGCTCGAACGGCAGGAACTCACCGATGACCGGCAGCACCCAGTCGGCCTTGAACAGCTGGCCGAAGGCTTGTGCGAGGGTCGGCGGCAGCGTCAGGAAGCCGACGGCGACGAACCAGTGGGCGACACCGACGATGCCCCACCGGTTCATGCGCGTGTGGCCGAGGAACTCCTTCACCAGGGTCACGCTGCGCTGGTAGGGGTTGTCGGTCCGGGTACCGGCGGGGACCGGCTGGCCCAGCTTGAAGTACCGGACGAACTGGCCGATCGCGCGTGCGAGCAGCGCGACGCCGACCACGGTCAGAACCAGCGACACGATGATCGCGGCGAGTTGCATGGGGGCTCCTCGGGCCTGCGAGGGTCTTGTCAGGGGGACCTGTCGTTCTTCAGGCTTCCCCGAGATTACTAAGCGGTAACTTATGCAGTCCGTCTGAGACTACCCTCATCCTCCGCCGCACTGTAGCCGGGTGGGCAGTGATCTGAATCGCTGAGGGTTGCCTCAGAAACGGGCCGGATGCCGGAGCGATCCAGTCGTGTTATTCATACCGAATTGTCATAATTCCGCCTACCTTATATCCGTGCTCTACGGGATCACCGCCGCCGCCACCGCCCTTCTCCTCACCGCCCTGCTCGCGGCCGCCCTGCGAGCCCCCGCGCTACGGCTGCGCCTGGTCGAGCGGCGGCGGCAGCGGGACGTACCGCTGTCCGGGGGTGTGGCCGTCGTGATCGTCACCGGTCTGGTGGTCGGGGTCGGGGAGTGGCTGGGGTTCGCACCGGCCGCCGACGGGACGACCGGAGTGCTCGTGGCAGCGGGCGCCGTCGCCCTGCTCGGGCTCGCCGGTGACGTGTGGCGGCTGCGCCGGCGGGTGCTGGCCGCCGGTACGGGCGTGGCGGCCGCGTGTGTCGTGCCGTACGGGGAGACGGGGGTGGGGACCGGGCTGCTGGCCGTCGCGTGGGTCGTGGCGGTGGTGTTCGGGTTCCGGGGGCTCGATCACGCCGACGGGCTGGCGGGCACGGTCGGAGTCGTCACGGCCTTCGGGGTGGCGGCCTGTGCGGCCGTGGAGGTGATGGACTCGATCGCGGGGCTGATGAGCGTGCTGGCCGCCGCGCTGACCGGGTTCCTGCTGCACAACTGGCACCCCGCGCGCGTGGCGCTGGGCGGCTGCGGGTCCATGGCCGCGGGGTTCGTGATCGCCGTGGGGGCCGTGTACGCCCGGGCCGGGTCCGGGGTCGTGGAGAGCGCGGGAGTCCTGTTCGCACTGACCGCGGTGGTGGCCGCCGATGCCGTACTCGTGGCGGCGGTACGGCGGTTGGCCGGGCGGGGCGTGGGGCGCGGCGGGCCCGACCATCTGGCGCACCGGCTGCGGCGGCTCGGGCTGACCGCGCGGGGGGCGAGTCTGCTGCTGGGGATCGGGTCGTTGTCCGGGATGCTCGTCGGGGTACTCGCGCACGCGGGCCACATCGGGGCCGGCGCCCTGTGGTGGGTGGTGGGAGGGGCCCTCGTCCTGGTGTTCGCCCTCTTGCGGGTGTCTGTGTACGACCCTCGACGCAGCGTATCGTCGCAGGTAGGAGCCCCATTGCGTGTAAGGAACGGATAAGAGTTGAGCCTGCCCGACTCAGCTCTGTTGACCGGTTGGGGGCCGTCGTGCACACTTGAGTCCGTTCCACTCAAGTCAGCTGGAGGAATCAACCATGGCACGTGCGGTCGGCATCGACCTGGGCACGACTAACTCCGTCGTCAGCGTTCTGGAGGGCGGCGAGCCCACCGTCATCACCAACGCCGAGGGCGCCAGGACCACGCCGTCCGTCGTCGCCTTCGCCAAGAACGGTGAGGTGCTCGTCGGAGAGGTGGCCAAGCGCCAGGCGGTCACGAACGTGGACCGGACCATCCGCTCCGTGAAGCGCCACATGGGCACGGACTGGAAGATCGAGCTCGACGGGAAGCCCTTCAACCCGCAGCAGATCAGCGCCTTCGTGCTCCAGAAGCTCAAGCGCGACGCCGAGTCCTACCTGGGCGAGAAGGTGACCGACGCGGTCATCACCGTCCCGGCGTACTTCAACGACTCCGAGCGTCAGGCCACGAAGGAGGCCGGCGAGATCGCCGGTCTGAACGTGCTGCGCATCGTCAACGAGCCCACCGCGGCCGCCCTGGCGTACGGCCTCGACAAGGACGACCAGACCATCCTGGTCTTCGACCTCGGTGGCGGTACGTTCGACGTCTCGCTGCTGGAGATCGGCGACGGCGTCGTCGAGGTCAAGGCCACCAACGGTGACAACCACCTCGGTGGTGACGACTGGGACCAGCGCGTCGTCGACTACCTGGTCCAGCAGTTCCAGTCCGGTCACGGCGTGGACCTGGGCAAGGACAAGATGGCCCTGCAGCGTCTGCGCGAGGCCGCCGAGAAGGCGAAGATCGAGCTGTCCTCGTCCACCGAGACCTCGATCAACCTGCCCTACATCACCGCCTCCGCCGAGGGCCCCCTGCACCTCGACGAGAAGCTCACCCGCGCCCAGTTCCAGCAGCTGACCGCGGACCTCCTGGAGCGCTGCAAGACGCCGTTCCACAACGTCATCAAGGACGCCGGCATCTCCATCAGCGAGATCGACCACGTCGTCCTGGTCGGCGGCTCCACCCGTATGCCCGCCGTCGCCGAGCTCGTCAAGGAGCTGACCGGCGGCAAGGACGCCAACAAGGGCGTCAACCCGGACGAGGTCGTCGCCATCGGCGCCGCCCTGCAGGCCGGTGTCCTCAAGGGCGAGGTCAAGGACGTCCTGCTCCTCGACGTCACCCCGCTGTCCCTCGGCATCGAGACCAAGGGCGGCATCATGACCAAGCTCATCGAGCGGAACACGACGATCCCGACCAAGCGGTCCGAGATCTTCACCACCGCCGAGGACAACCAGCCCTCCGTGCAGATCCAGGTCTACCAGGGCGAGCGCGAGATCGCGGCGTACAACAAGAAGCTCGGGATGTTCGAGCTGACCGGTCTGCCGCCGGCGCCCCGCGGCGTCCCGCAGATCGAGGTGTCCTTCGACATCGACGCCAACGGCATCATGCACGTGACCGCGAAGGACCTGGGCACGGGCAAGGAGCAGAAGATGACCGTCACCGGCGGCTCCTCGCTGCCGAAGGACGAGGTCGACCGCATGCGCCAGGAGGCCGAGCAGTACGCGGAGGAGGACCACAAGCGCCGCGAGGCCGCCGAGTCCCGCAACCAGGGCGAGCAGCTCGTCTACCAGACCGAGAAGTTCCTCAAGGACAACGAGGACAAGGTCCCGGGCGACATCAAGACCGAGGTCGAGGAGGCCGTCGCCGAGCTGAAGGAGAAGCTCAAGGGCGAGGACTCCGCCGAGATCCGCACCGCCACCGAGAAGGTCGCGGCCGTCTCGCAGAAGCTCGGCCAGGCCATGTACGCCGATGCCAACGCCGCCCAGGCGGCCGGTGGTCCCGCCGGTGACGCCGGTGCCGCCGGTGGTGCCAAGGCCGCTGACGACGACGTCGTCGACGCCGAGATCGTCGACGAGGACCGGAAGGACGGTGCCGCGTGACGGAGGAGACCCCGGGCTTCGACGAGCAGCAGCCCGACGTCCCTTCCGGCGCCACCTCCGACGACGCCGAGCCGAAGGCCGCTTCCCCCTCCGCGGAGGAGGGGGCGGCCCCGGCCGGGGACACGGGCCAGGACGTGGCTCTGGTGGCCCAGCTGGACCAGGCCCGCACGGCGCTCGGTGAGCGCACGGCGGACCTCCAGCGCCTCCAGGCCGAGTTCCAGAACTACCGCCGCCGGGTCGAGCGCGACCGGATCGCGGTCAAGGAGATCGCCATCGCGAACCTCCTGACCGAGCTCCTGCCCGTGCTCGACGACATCGGCCGCGCGCGCGAACACGGCGAACTGGTCGGCGGCTTCAAGTCCGTCGCCGAGTCGCTGGAGAGCACCGCGGCGAAGATGGGCCTGCAGCAGTTCGGCAAGGAGGGCGAGCCCTTCGACCCGACGATCCACGAAGCCCTGATGCACAGCTACGCACCGGACGTCACCGAGACGACGTGCGTCGCGATCCTGCAGCCCGGGTACCGGATCGGCGAGCGCACCATCCGCCCCGCGCGGGTGGCGGTGGCCGAACCCCAGCCGGGGGCACAGACGGTCAAGGCGGACGAGTCCGCCGACGCCGACGACAAGGAGAGCGGTGGCCCGGACGAGGGCTGACGTCACAGACGAAGGGAAGGAGGGGCGTCGAGGATGAGCACCAAGGACTTCATCGAGAAGGACTACTACAAGGTCCTCGGCGTCCCCAAGGACGCCACCGAGGCCGAGATCAAGAAGGCGTACCGGAAACTCGCCCGCGAGTTCCACCCGGACGCCAACACCGGCAACGTCAAGGCGGAGGAGCGCTTCAAGGAGATCTCCGAGGCCAACGACATCCTCGGCGACCCCAAGAAGCGCAAGGAGTACGACGACGCGCGCGCCCTCTTCGGCAACGGCGGCTTCCGCCCGGGGCCGGGCGGCGCGGGCGGCTCCTTCAACTTCGACCTGGGTGACCTCTTCGGAGGCGGCGCCCAGGGCGGCGGCGGTCAGGGAGCCGGCGGCTTCGGCGGCGGCCTCGGTGACGTTTTCGGGGGCCTGTTCAACCGCGGCGGCGCGGGCGGGCCGGGGACGCGTACGCACCCCCGGCGCGGCCAGGACATCGAGTCCGAGGTCACGCTCAGCTTCACCGAGGCGATCGAGGGCGCGACCGTCCCGCTGCGGATGTCGTCGCAGTCCCCCTGCAAGGCCTGTTCGGGCACCGGCGACAAGAACGGCACGCCCCGCGTGTGCCCGACCTGCGTCGGCACCGGGCAGGTCGCCCGGGGCAGCGGCGGCGGCTTCTCCCTGACCGACCCCTGCCCGGACTGCAAGGGCCGCGGCCTGATCGCGGAGAACGCCTGCGAGGTCTGCAAGGGCAGCGGCCGGGCCAAGTCCTCGCGGACCATGCAGGTGCGCATCCCCGCGGGCGTCAGCGACGGCCAGCGGATCCGGCTGCGCGGCAAGGGAGCGCCGGGCGAGCGCGGCGGGCCGGCGGGCGACCTCTACGTGGTCGTGCACGTCGACACCCACCCGGTGTTCGGCCGCAAGGAGGACAACCTCACGGTCACCGTCCCGGTGACCTTCACCGAGGCGGCCCTCGGCGGCGAGGTGCGGGTGCCCACCCTGGGCGGCCCGCCCGTCACGCTGAAGCTGCCTCCGGGCACGCCCAACGGGCGCACCATGCGCGCCCGGGGCAAGGGCGCGGTCCGCAAGGACGGCACCCGCGGCGACCTCCTGGTCACCGTGGAGGTGAGTGTTCCGAAGGACCTGACGGGGAAGGCTCGTGACGCACTCGAGGCGTACCGCGAGGCGACCGCGGGTGAGGATCCGCGGGCGGATCTGTTCCAGGCCGCGAAGGGAGCATGAGTCAGATGGACGGTCGTCGGCGCAATCCGTATGAACTGACCGAGGAGACCCCGGTCTACGTCATCTCGGTGGCGGCCCAGCTGTCCGGCCTGCACCCCCAGACCCTGCGCCAGTACGACCGGCTGGGCCTGGTCTCCCCGGACCGCACCGCGGGCCGGGGTCGGCGTTACTCGGCCCGCGACATCGAACTGCTGCGCACCGTCCAGCAGTTGTCGCAGGACGAGGGCATCAACCTGGCCGGAATCAAGCGCATCATCGAACTGGAGAACCAGGTCGCCGCGCTCCAGGCCCGGGTGGCCGAGATGCAGGACGCGCTCGACGGTGCCGCGGCGGCGATGCGCCAGCGCGAGGCCGCGGTGCACGCGTCGTACCGCCGCGACCTGGTGCCGTACCAGGAGGTGCAGCAGACCAGCGCGCTGGTGGTGTGGCGGCCGAAGCGGCAACAGCAGTCCGACTGACGCGCATGCGCACATGAGAGGGCCGGGAGTTCGCTCCCGGCCCTTTCGCATGCCTTGGTGTGATTTCACCCGGTCTCACCCGATCTCCTGTGGATGACCGGAGGGTGCGCGGCACTTGAAGATGATTCCGCAGAGTCTTCACAACTGCTGCGGAGCGTGGTGTTGCCATCTCGTTAAGTGGTTCCGCTTGACGCTGGAGGCGCATCAGCGTTGGCTTTTCAGTCACATGGGTCCCAAAAGAGGTGCCCGCGTCCGAATCACACGCGAAGTGAGCTCCCGCATGCGTCGTCGCATCTCCATATCCGTGGCAGTCGCCACGATGTCCGTCACGCTCGCCGGTTGCGGCATGCTCAACGCGACGGGGAGCAGTGACGACGCGAGCCCGGCGAAGGGCAACGACATCACCGTGGGGCTGTTGCTGCCGGAGAAGGCGAACACGCGGTACGAGAACTTCGACTACCCGATCATCAAGCAGAAGGTCGAGTCGCTCACCAACGACAAGGGCCGCGTCGAGTACGCCAACGCCGAGGCGAGCGCCGACAAGCAGGCGAGCCAGATGCAGCGGATGATCGACAACCGCGTCGACGTGATCCTGCTGGACGCCGTCGACTCGACGGCCATCGCGAGCGGCGTGAAGAAGGCCAAGGAGGCCGGCATCCCGGTCATCGCCTACGACCGGCTGGCCGAGGGCCCGATCGACGCCTACATCTCCTTCGACAACGAGCTGGTCGGTGAGGTCCAGGGCCGCACCCTGCTGGAGGCCATCGGCGAGAAGGCGAGCCTCTCCGACAAGATCGTCATGATGAACGGTTCGCCGACGGACCCCAACGCCAAGCAGTTCAAGGCGGGCGCGATGTCCGAGCTGAACGGCAAGGTGACGATCGCCGACTCCTTCGACACCGAGGACTGGAAGCCGGAGAACGCCGAGGCCAACATGGCCGGCGCGATCCAGAAGATCGGCAAGGGCAACATCGCGGCGGTGTACTCCGCCAACGACGGCATGGCCGGCGGCATCGTCAAGGCGCTGAAGGCCGCGGGCGTGTCCGACCTGCCCCCGATCACCGGGCAGGACGCGGAGCTCCCCGCCGTGCAGCGGATCCTCAGCGGCGAGCAGTACATGAGCGTGTACAAGTCCTACCCGCAGGAGGCGGAGAACGCCGCGGAGATGGCCGTCGCCAAGGTCCAGGGCCGCGACATCCAGTTCGCCGCCCTCGCCCGCGACAAGGTCGACAGCCCCACGGACAAGGGCATCCCGGCGCAGCTCGTGCCCGTGGTCGCGCTCACCAAGGAGAACATCAAGGACACGGTGGTCGCGGACGACATCTACAAGCTGTCGGACATCTGCACGGCCGAGTACAAGGCGGCGTGCCAGGCGGCGGGTCTGAAGTAGCCGCGCCCCGGGCCGGGTTCACCCACCCCGGCCGGCTGCCGCGACGTGACGGGCGGAGGCTCGTCGGAAACCGGTGCGTACCGGTGGTTTCCGGTGCTCGCCGCGCGGGGAGCCGTGTTGCGGAGCACGTCCCGTCCGCGCATAGTTGCGCTGCGGCAGGACGGCGGAACCGGGGGTGGGATGGGCGATGGCCGGGCACGGGGCGGATGAGCATCCCCATGGTGCCGACCGACTGTGCGAGGCCGGGGATCGTGTGTATTCCCGGGCCGTACGGCGCGGCCGGGTGCCGCGACGGGACGCGGAACCGGTGCCCTGCCTGCTGGAACTCGCCCTGCTGCACCCGGACCCCGACGACATGGACTGGCTGGTGCCGACCTCCCCGCAGGAGGTCATGACCCGGCTGCTGCGCGGGATGCACGACGAGGTCAGTGCGAGCCAGCGGCGGGTGGGCTCGGCCGTCGCGGCCGTCGAGTGGTACGCCGGACTGGGCCGCCAGGTGCGGCCGGCCGGGCCGGGGGCGGAGGGCCCGGCGATCCGGGTCCTGGACGGACTCGCCCGGATCCAGGCCGCGATGGACGAGGCGACCCAGGCGTGCACCACCGAGGTGCTCACGGTCCAGCCCGGCGGCATCCGCCGCGAGGCGGAGCTCTCCGAGGGGCTGCACCGGGCGCTGGCGCTGCGGGGGCGCGGGGTGCGGATGCGGGACCTGTACACCCATGTCGCCCGGCACGGGCAGGGGTTGCTGACCTATCTGGAGCTGATGGGCGACGCGGTGGAGGCGCGCACGCTGGACGAGGTGATCGACCGGCTGATCCTCTTCGACCGCACGGTCGCCTTCATCCCCGCCAACTCCGACCGCACGATGGCCCTGGAGCTACGGCACCCCGCGCTCGTCGCCTACCTCGTCACGGTCTTCGACCGCCTCTGGCGCCTCGCCATCCCCCTCACGGCCCCGCTGCCCGACACGGGCATCGAGGGCATCTCCCACCGGGAGCAGTCCATCGCCGCGCTGCTGGCGGAGGGACACCAGGACGCCGTCATCGCGGAACGGCTGGGCATAAGCGTCCGGACGTGCCGGGCGCACATCGCGCGCCTCTCCGAGACGCTGGGGGCGGCGAGCCGTACACAGCTGGGCGTACGCATCGCCCAGGCGGGGCTGGACGGGCCGCAGGGGGCTGCTGCCTCCAGATCCCTCAGTGCTCCTGGTCAAGAATCCCCGAGCGTCCGATGAGAAACCCGAGCTGCGCCCTGCTCTGACTCCCCAGCGTTGCCGCGAGCTTGGCGATGTGGACGCGGGCCGTGCGGATGTTCATGCCCAACCGGTCGGCGATGACGGCGTCGGTGTGGCCTTCGACGAGGAGGGCGGCTATGGCGTGCTGGCGGGGGGTAATGCCGTCCCGGGTGGGGCGGGCAGCGGCTTGAGGGAAGACCGGCGTGGCCAGCTGCCACAAGCGGTCGACGGCATCGGCCAGGTATCCGACGATCGCAGGCTGACGGATCTCGAGCGCGAGGGTGCCCTCCGCGTCTGCAGAAATGAAGGCAACGGCACGGTCGACGATGATGAGCCGGTCGGTGACCTCGTCCAGCGCACGCGCTTCGACATCTCCGCGCAGGCGTTCGTGGTGGGCGACGATGATGGGCAGGTGACGAAGGGTGTGCTGGTACAGGGTGCGAATACGGCCACCACGGTCCAGCAGACCCTGGTCACGAGCCCTGGCAAGCGCATAGGCCGCTTCGAGAGGCGCACCCGTCAGTGCCATGCGGGGCTGGACGGTGAGCAATTCACGTGATGCGTTGGCCATGACCGCGGTGATCTCGCGGTTGATCCGCTCCTTGCCGCTGATCACCCTGAGCATAGGTGTGACTGCCCCGGCCGGAGGGCCGTTGTCGATCTGCATGAGCGGCTGGAACGCTTCGATCAGCTGCTCTTCGCGTCGCCGCTCGTCGGCGATGCGTTCCTCGGAGCCGCGCAGCAGCCGGTGCAACGCGAGGGCCGGAGCTACGGGTTCCAGCCAGCACGCTTCCTCCACCGACGGTTGCAGCAACCCGAAGTCGAGGAGGCATGGCGTGCCGACGGCCTCCTGCGCGCGTACCCGGCCTTCGAGGAGGGCACGTTGGTACACCGCGACTCCTGCGTCGCACAGCTGCTCCACACTGTGCTCCGGGTGCAAGGGCGCGCTCACCGTCTGGCTCCGTCCTGGTCTCAAGTCGATGCTCGTGCGACAACTGCCGTATGGCGGCCGGCCACCGCTCAGTCTTCCTTCTCCAGGATTCCGGACTGCGCGATGAGGAAACCGAGTTGTGCACGACTGCCGCTGCCGAGGGTGGCCGCGAGCTTGGCGATGTGGGCCCGGCAGGTGCGCACGTTCATGCCGAGGCGACGGGCGATGGCCTCGTCGACATGACCCTCCACGAGGAGTTTGGCGATGGAGTACTGGATGTCCGTGATGCCGTCCGCCGCCGGTCCGTAGGGGGCGCCGGCGCTCAGCGGGACCGAACGACTCCACATGAACTCGAAGACCTTCACGAGGTACCGGACGAGTCCGGGGTGGCGGAGCTCCAGGGCGACCTGCTGGTCGTCACGGGCCGGAATGAACGCGACGGACCCATCACAGACGATGAGCCGTTCTACCACCTCGTCGATCGTGCGGTACTCCGCCTTGCCGTTGGCGAGTTGGGCCACATAGGCGAGTTTTTGAGGGCTGTAACGCGCTGTGTGCTGGTAGAGCGTCCGGATCCGGACGCCCCGCTCGATCATGGCCCGGTCCCTCTCCAGTCCCTGGGTGAGGCTGCGCTCGGAGAAGCGGTCGTCACTGGGCTGGATGGTGAGCATCTCCACCTGGCACTGGGCCGTGGCCAGGTTGAGGGCCGCATTGATCCGGTCGCCGCCTTCCAGCACTGTGATCGAGTGGTCGGTCGCCGTCACCTGGGCGCCCAGGGTCATGAAGGGCTCGAACGCGTCCGCGATCTTGATCGACAACTGTCTGCGTTCCGCGATGTCACGCTCGATCGGGTGCAGACGCTCGGCGAGTGCGACGGTCGGCGGCACCGGCAGCAGCCAGTCCTCGTCCTCGGGGTCCGGGTGAAGAAGTGCGAACTCGACCAGACAAGGCGCCGAGATCACGTCTGTGCGAGCGATCCGCCCTGCACGCAGGGCGTTCGCATAGAGTCGGTTGCCGTCCTCGCACAGCTCGGTGACCGCATGGGGATGCGTCGCCTTAGTCTGATTTGCCACGAAATCTCCACCCCCCAGGGTCCTGAACATGCAGGAACATGATGCACCGATTGTGTGGCCATGACGTGTTCGAATGAGCCATCGTCTTACCTGACGGGGGAAGAGGAGACTCACAAGTGAGGACGAAGCCGACTATGCGCAAGAGACTGCTTCGCTCGGTACTTGCTGCCGCTCTCTCTGCCGTCGCTGTCAGCGGAGTGGTGGGTTACTCCGGCGCGAAGGGTGATACCCGGGCGGACAGTCATTGGCCGGAGAGTGTCACGAGCGATGTCCGGAGCGATGTCCTGGCGGACAGTCATTGGCCGGCGATAGTCGCGGACTCGGAGCGTTGATGTGACCACTCCACCCGACGACCGCTCCTTCCGTCGTGAAATGGCCACCGCCTACCGCTCCGGCTGGCACTTCATCGACCTGGTCACCGCCATCCCCCACAGCGGTGACTCGTTGATGGTGACTGTTTTCGGCGAGCCGGTGGTCGTCACGCGGGACGACGACGAGGACGTACGGGCGTACCGGTGTCTGCGGCGGCCTCGGGGGGCGCCGCAGCCAGTGCGATGTGCCGTACGGTACGGAATGATCTTTGTGAACCTGGACCAAAGGGACCACCAGCAGGTGGAGGCCGACTCTCCTGCCCCGAGGACCATCTCTGCCACCCCCCGCAGTGCCTGACGCGATTCCCCCGTCGTAACAGATCGCTCAGGTGCTTCCCCCCGCAGCGGCGTCACCGTGACCTGAACACGGTGACGCCGCTGCAGTTTTCAGGGATATTTCCGGGTATCGACCCCGTCCGGCAGTGGCCGGATCCGGTCGATCACCGCTGTGGATTTTCACTTCGCTCAACCTCGCCCCATCGCCCGCGTCAGGTGGATCTCGATCACCACGCGCGCCGGATTCGGTGAGGGCGTCCTGCCGTAGCGCTCCGCGTAGCGCCGCTCCGCCTCGGCGACCCGGTCCCGCTCATCGCTCACGAAGGCCCGGCCCTCCAGGGTCGCCCAGCGGCGCCCCTGAAGCTGGCAGACGGCGACGGCCGCCCCCTCCTCGCCGGCGGCCCGCACATACCGGACCTTCGCGCTGGCCCGGTTCGTGATCACCCGAGCCAGACGGGCCTCGGGATCGTATGTGACCCCGACGGGTACCAGATGCGGAGTGCCGTCCGGGCGGGGAGTCGTCAGGGTGCACAGGTGCCGCTCCCGCCAGAAGTCGAGATACGACGGATCCGGAGCGCCGGGGTCCACGGAGTACTTGGTCGCCATGCCCCGGAACTTAGACCCCCGAGCCTCCCGGAACCGTCCTTGAGTGCACTAGACTCAACTTTGTGCAAGCCGTTCGGGTCAGTGCAAGGAGGAGAACGCGAACGTGGACGCCGAGCTGACCAACCGGAGCCGGGACGCGATCAACGCTGCCAGCAACCGGGCCGTGACCGAGGGACACGCCGACCTCACCCCTGCCCATCTGCTGCTCGCGCTGCTCCAGGGACAGGACAACGAGAACATCACCGACCTGCTCGCCGCGGTCGACGCCGACCAGGCCGCCGTGCGCTCCGGAGCCGAGCGCGTGCTCGCCGGGCTGCCGAGCGTGACCGGGTCGACCGTCGCGCCGCCCCAGCCCAACCGCGAGATGCTCGCCGTCGTCGCCGACGCGCAGGCCCGCGCCAAGGACCTGGGCGATGAGTACCTCTCCACCGAGCACCTCCTCATCGCCCTCGCCGCGAAGGGCGGCGCGGCCGGCGAGGTGCTGTCCCGGCAGGGGGCCGACGCCAAGAAGCTCCAGGCCGCATTCCAGAAGACGCGAGGGCAGCGACGCGTGACCACCGCCGACCCCGAGGGCCAGTACAAGGCCCTGGAGAAGTTCGGGACCGACTTCACCGCCGCCGCGCGGGAGGGCAGGCTCGACCCCGTCATCGGGCGGGACCAGGAGATCCGGCGGGTCGTGCAGGTGCTGTCCCGCCGGACCAAGAACAACCCCGTGCTGATCGGCGAGCCCGGCGTCGGCAAGACCGCCGTCGTCGAGGGGCTCGCCCAGCGGATCGTGAAGGGCGACGTTCCCGAGTCGCTGAAGGACAAGCGGCTCGTCGCGCTCGACCTGGGAGCCATGGTCGCGGGCGCGAAGTACCGGGGCGAGTTCGAGGAGCGGCTGAAGACCGTCCTCGCCGAGATCAAGGACTCCGACGGGCAGATCATCACCTTCATCGACGAGCTGCACACCGTCGTCGGCGCCGGTGCGGGCGGCGACTCCGCCATGGACGCCGGGAACATGCTGAAGCCCATGCTGGCCCGCGGCGAGCTGCGCATGGTCGGCGCCACGACCCTCGACGAGTACCGCGAGCGCATCGAGAAGGACCCCGCCCTGGAGCGGCGCTTCCAGCAGGTGCTGGTCGCCGAGCCGACCGTGGAGGACTCCATCGCGATCCTGCGCGGACTCAAGGGGCGCTACGAGGCCCACCACAAGGTCCAGATCGCCGACAGCGCGCTCGTCGCCGCCGCGTCGCTCTCCGACCGGTACATCACCTCCCGCTTCCTGCCCGACAAGGCCATCGACCTCGTCGACGAGGCGGCCTCCCGCCTGCGCATGGAGATCGACTCCTCGCCCGTCGAGATCGACGAACTCCAGCGCGCCGTCGACCGGCTGAAGATGGAGGAACTGGCGATCGGCAAGGAGACCGACGCCGCCTCCCGCGAGCGCCTGGAGAAGCTGCGCCGCGACCTCGCCGACAAGGAGGAGGAGCTGCGCGGCCTCACCGCCCGCTGGGAGAAGGAGAAGCAGTCCCTCAACCGCGTCGGTGAGCTGAAGGAACGCCTCGACGAACTGCGCGGCCAGGCCGAGCGCGCCCAGCGCGACGGCGACTTCGACACCGCCTCCAAGCTGCTCTACGGCGAGATCCCGGCCCTGGAGCGCGACCTGGAGGCCGCCTCCGAGGCCGAGGAGGAGGTCGCCAAGGACACCATGGTCAAGGAGGAGGTCGGCGCCGACGACATCGCCGACGTCGTCGCCTCCTGGACCGGCATCCCGGCCGGCCGCCTGCTGGAGGGCGAGACGCAGAAGCTGCTGCGCATGGAGGACGAGCTGGGCAAGCGGCTCATCGGCCAGACCGAGGCCGTGCGCGCGGTCTCCGACGCCGTACGGCGATCCCGTGCCGGCATCGCCGACCCCGACCGCCCCACCGGCTCCTTCCTCTTCCTGGGCCCGACGGGCGTGGGCAAGACCGAGCTGGCCAAGGCCCTCGCCGACTTCCTCTTCGACGACGAGCGGGCCATGGTCCGCATCGACATGTCGGAGTACAGCGAGAAGCACAGCGTGGCCCGGCTGGTCGGCGCCCCGCCCGGATACGTCGGCTACGAGGAGGGCGGCCAGCTCACGGAGGCCGTGCGCCGCCGCCCCTACTCCGTCGTCCTGCTGGACGAGGTGGAGAAGGCCCACCCCGAGGTCTTCGACATCCTGCTCCAGGTGCTCGACGACGGGCGGCTCACCGACGGGCAGGGCCGCACGGTCGACTTCCGCAACACGATCCTCGTGCTGACGTCGAACCTGGGCAGCCAGTATCTGGTCGACCCGATCACCAGCGCGGAGGAGAAGAAGGAGCAGGTCCTGGAGGTGGTGCGGACCTCCTTCAAGCCGGAGTTCCTCAACCGCCTGGACGACCTGGTCGTCTTCGCCGCGCTGACCAAGCCCGAGCTGGAGCGCATCGCGAGGCTCCAGCTGGACCGCCTGGCCAAGCGGCTCGCCGAGCGGCGCCTCACCCTGGACATCACGCCCGAGGCGCTGGCCTGGCTCGCCGAGGAGGGCATGGACCCGGCGTACGGCGCCCGGCCGCTGCGCCGCCTCGTCCAGTCCGCCATCGGCGACCGGCTCGCCAAGGAGATCCTGTCCGGCGAGATCAAGGACGGCGACACGGTCCGGGTGGACCGCTTCGAGGACGGGCTGCTGGTGGGCCCGGCGACGGGCAAGACGCTCTAGTCCGTCACATCGTGAACGCCGAGAACCGCACGAGCGCGGTCTCGGCGTTCTCGTACTCCACCCTCACCTGGACCACATGCGCCTCCGCCGTGCCGGGCAGGCCGTTCTCGTGGGTCACGTCGAGGCAGAGCGCCCCGCAGGCGCCACCGCCCGTGCGCGCCTTCGGGCCATTCGGGTACGTCTCGCGCAGCCAGTCGCGGACGTCCTCGCGCGGCATCCGCAGCACCGCCGCGTACGAGGTGTCGATGCCCCGCTGCACCGTGCAGTCGTCGACACGGGCGTTCGCGGGGCGCGCGGCGGCGCCGAAGGCCAGGGCCTCGGTGCAGGGGACCGTCGCCTTGGCGCCCGTACGGGTGCCGTCGCGGGTGTCGTCGTCGTCCGTCCAGGCCCACAGGAACAGGCCGATGACCATGACGCCGAGCACCACCACCGGCAGTGCCAGGAACCCCAGGACGATCCCCCACCGGGTGTGGCCCCGCTCCGCTGCCCGCATGTGCACCGTCCCCTCCGTCGGCTGCTCAGGAGGACGGTTGTGGGTACCCGGAGGTTGCAGTTGACCGGATCGTGTCAGCCCAGGGCTGACAGGGTCTGTCGGGGCTTGCCACCCCCCTCCCCGCATGGGGGAGGATGGCGGAATCCGTACGAAGGGAAATTCACGGTGACCATCGACCCGTCCTCGATTCCGAACTTCGGGGGCCAGCCCGAGCCGCAGCCCGGCAGCGGCCCGGCCGGCCCCGTCGTCCCGGATCAGGACCTCGTGAAGCAGCTCCTCGACCAGATGGAGCTCAAGTACGTCGTCGACGACGAGGGAGACCTCGCGGCGCCGTGGGAGCAGTTCCGCACCTACTTCATGTTCCGAGGTGAGGGAGACCAGCAGGTCTTCTCCGTGCGGACGTTCTACGACCGGCCCCACGAGATCGAGGCCAAGCCGCAGATCCTGGAGTCGATCGACGACTGGAACCGCCGCACCCTGTGGCCCAAGGTCTACAGCCACACCCACGACGACGGCACGGTCCGCCTGATCGGCGAGGCCCAGATGCTGATCGGCATGGGCGTCAGCCTGGAGCACTTCGTCTCCTCGACGGTCAGCTGGGTGCGCGCGGCGATCGAGTTCGACAAGTGGCTCATCGAGCAGCTCGGTATCGAAGAGGAGATCAACGAAGCGGAGAAGCCCGAGGACGAGGAGTAGATCCTCAGCCGGCCCCGCAGCGGCGCGTCGGCGCGTACGAGCAGGTACGCGCTGTACGCGCCGTACGCCTTTTCGGCGCCGCCTCCCCCGGACGCCGCCGCCTCCCCTCCCTCGCCGAGGGGGCGGATCAGATCTCAAGGCGAAGCTCCGCCCATACCGTCTTGCCCACCGGGCTGCGAGGCGTCGACCCCCAGCGCTCGGCCAGGGCGTCCACCAGGAGCAGCCCCCGGCCGGACTCGCCTTCGGGAGACGACGAGGGCGCGGCCGTAGGTAGCCGCTTCGCGGAAGCGGCGTCCGCGACCTCCACCCGCAGCACGCCCGGGGCCCGGTCCAGGACGAGCCGGAGACCGAACTCCCGGCCGGGAACCCGACCGTGCTGTGCCGCGTTCGCCGCGAGCTCGCCGACGACGAGGGCGACCGCGCAGGAGACGTCCGACGCCGGTGGGTGTCCCCGTTCCTCCATCCACCGGAGGGCGTGACGCCGGGCGAGCTGCGCACCGCGCGGGGAGGAGGGGAACTGCATCGTGAGCGACTGAAGTTCACGCTGCGGCATGTCTCCCGGGGTTGAGGTTTCTGTCAGCACGGCCTGCCCGTCCCTTTCCGTCGAGGCGCTTCGTTGCGCACACGAGTCATCACGTTCCGTGCTCAAGAGTCGGTCGATCGTCCTACGCTCGACAGGGGGCACAGCCTTACTTGTGCAGCCGTAAGGAACGGAAGTGATGCCTTGGCCAACGGAATTGACCCCAGTGCGTCGATGGCCGCGCTGTTCGGCGCCCGGGTGCGCAGGCTCCGGACGGCAGCGGGGCTGACACAGGCCGAGCTGGGCGACCGGACGCATGTCGTGAGCACGCGGATCACGCAGATCGAGCGCGCGTCCGGAGCGAAGCCGACGCTGGAGCTGGCGCGTGCGCTGGACGCGGCACTCGGTGCGGAGGACCTGCTGGTGGAGCTGTGGCCGTATGTGTACCGGGAGGCGTTTCCGGACTGGTCGCGGAAGTTCATGGAGCACGCGGAGCGGGCGGTGGCGGTCCGGCAGTACGCGGCTCATGTGGTGCCCGGCCTGTTGCAGACGGAGGACTACGCGCGGGCGGTACTGAGAGTCGGTCGGACGCTCGGCAGTGAAGAGCAGTTGGAAGAACGGGTCACCTTTCGTCTGGGACGACAGGAGCGGCTGGGCATGCCCGATCGGCCGGAGCTGTGGGTCGTTCTCGACGAGGCGGTGCTCCGGCGTCCCGTTGGTGGCCAGGGGGTGATGCATGAGCAGTTGGAGCGACTGCTCAGAACCAGGGCGGAACCGCACATCACTGTGCAGGTACTGCCGTTCGACCAGGGCGAGCATGAGGTCATGGGCGGTTCGCTCACTGTGCTCACCATGCCGGACGGCTCGGAGGTCGCCTACACGGAAGGCGCGCATCACGGCCAACTCATCGAGGATCCGGACGGGGTGAGGAGCTTCGCGCTGACTTACGATCGGCTGCGGGCGGCAGCTCTGCCCCCGCTCATGTCCCTGGACATGATCCGATCCGTGAGGGAGGACAACCACCGTGGAGCGAAACTCCCGTCTCGATCTGAACGGCGTCGCCTGGCGCAAGAGCAGCTACAGCAATCAGGAGGGGGGCGACTGCGTGGAGGTGGCCGACAGGTTCCGAGGGGCCGTCGTCCCCGTCCGTGACAGCAAGGCCCCGGCCGGTCCCCTGCTGTGCTTCGAAGCCGCCTCCTGGGCCGCCTTCATAGGCGAGTTGAAGGCCGGGTACCACCGTCCCTGAAGCGGCTTCCGGACGCACCGGGCCCTTGTCCGCGAGGGTCCGGTAGGCCACTGACCTCCTGAAAGAACCGGGGAGAGAACTACCCGCC
>NZ_JAIGQA010000114.1:0-26921 GCF_019733245.1 Streptomyces sp. WAC04114 | reverse complement strand
TCACCGGCCTCCCCGTCGCCGGCTTCACCGGCACCCTGACCAGCCGTTACACGGACGGAGCATCCGGCGTCGTCCGCGCCAAGACCGGCACCCTCTCCGGCGTCCACACCCTCGCGGGCACCCTCGTCGACGAGGACGGCCGCCTGCTGGCCTTCGCGTTCATGGCCAACGGCACGGACGGAATCCTCCCCACCACGACCCAGAAGGCCCTGGACCGGATCGCCACCGCCCTGGCGGCGTGCGGCTGCCGGTGACGGACCCGCCACCCGCCCGCCCGCTCGGCCCGCCTGTTCCGGCCGGAGCCGGCCCCCGGCCCTCGCCGCCCTGCCCCAGCGGCGAGCGCTCACGTACGGTTGACGCATGACGAGCATCGGTGGTGCTTCAACCGGCATGGTCGACTGGAACCTCGCGGTCGCGACCGCGACCCGGCTCGTACGGCCGGGCCCCGAGGTCAGTCGCGACGAGGCCCGCGCCGTCGTCGCGGAGCTGCGCCGGCATGCCAAGGCATCGGAGGAACACGTCCGCGGATTCACCCGCCTGGGCACCGAGGAGGGCCACGACACCCCCGTCCTGGTCGTCGACCGCCCGGGCTGGATCCGGGCGAACGTCGCCGGATTCCGGGAAATCCTGCGGCCCCTGCTCGACAAGATGCAGGAACGACGCGGCAACACCCCGGGCGGCTCGGTCATGAGCGCCGTCGGCGGCAAGGTCACCGGCGTCGAACTGGGCATGCTGCTCTCCTTCCTCTCCTCCCGCGTCCTCGGCCAGTACGAGACCTTCGCCCCGGCCACCCGCGAACTCCCCAGCGGCAGCAACGGCGGCGGCCGGCTCCTGCTCGTCGCTCCCAACATCGTCCACGTCGAGCGCGAACTCGACGTCGACCCGCACGACTTCAGGCTCTGGGTGTGCCTGCACGAGGAGACGCACCGCACCCAGTTCACCGCCGTGCCCTGGCTGCGGGACCACCTTGAGGGTGAAATCCAGTCGTTCCTGCAGGAGACCGACGTCGACCCCATGACCGTCCTCGAACGCGTCCGGGAAGCCGCCCAGAGCCTCGCCGGAGGCCGCCCCGAAGCCGAGGAGGGCGACGGCGGCCGCTCCCTCGTCGAGATCGTCCAGACCCCCGCCCAGCGCGAGATCCTCGGCCGCCTCACGGCCGTCATGTCCCTGCTGGAAGGCCACGCCGACTTCGTGATGGACGGCGTCGGCCCGTCCGTCGTGCCCTCCGTCGGCGAGATCCGCGAGAAGTTCCAGCAGCGCCGCGCCAAGGGCGCCTCCCGCCTCGACCTGGCCCTGCGCAAACTCCTCGGCCTGGACGCCAAACTCCGCCAGTACCGGGACGGCGAACGCTTCGTACGGGCCGTCGTCAACGAGGTCGGCATGGACGGCTTCAACCGCGTGTGGACCTCGCCCAACACCCTCCCCACCAAATCGGAGATCGCCAAACCGGCGGACTGGGTCGCGCGGGTGCACCGCAGGGCCGAGTAGTGAACAACACGGGAAGGTCGTGAAGGGAAACCGGCCGACGGCAGGCGAACGCCCCTCCAATCACCCGTCCGAGGGACCGTGAGGCAGGGGTAGGCGTGCAATGCTCGGGGAACGGCCCGGTTCTGTCACCATCTACACACTCTGCGTGACCGACACGCGGGCTCACCCCCCGAAAACTTCATGAAGGGAACCGGACATGGGTCCCCATCCTGCGGTCGCGGCGATACGCCTGGCGGTCCGCCGCGTCCTCCACGACCTCCTCACCGAACACCACCGCGCCCCCGCCGCGGTGACGCACGCCCCCTCGCACGAGCACCCCCCAGGCTCTCGGCTGCGCTCGAGCAGGGAGGCACCCCCACCCCCGCCGCTCGTGCTCGTGGCATGCTCCGGCGGCGCCGACTCCATGGCCCTCGCCTCCGCCCTCGCCTTCGAATCCCCCAAACTCGGCATCAGGGCAGGCGGCATCACCGTCGACCACGGCCTCCAGCCCGGCTCCGACGCCCGCGCCGCGGAAGTCGTCCAGCGCCTGCGCGAACTCGGCCTCGACCCCGTCGACTCCGTCGCCGTCACCGTCGGCCGCACCGGCGGACCCGAAGCCGCCGCCCGCGACGCCCGCTACGCCGCACTCGACACCGCGGCCGAACGCCACGGCGCCGCCGCCGTCCTGCTCGGCCACACCCGCGACGACCAGGCCGAAACCGTCCTGCTCGGCCTCGCCCGCGGCTCCGGCATCCGCTCCCTGTCCGGCATGGCCGCGGTCTCGGGGGCCGGCGGCCGCTACCGGCGCCCCTTCCTGGAACTCGACCGGCAGACCGCACGCAAAGCCTGCATGGTCCAGTCCCTGCCCGTCTGGGACGACCCCCACAACGCCGACCCCGCCTACACCCGCTCCCGGCTGCGCCACGAAGGCCTGCCCGCCCTGGAGAAGGCCCTCGGCAAAGGCGTCGTCGAAGCCCTCGCCCGTACGGCCCAGCTCTCCCGCGACGACGCCGACGCCCTCGACTCCTGGGCCGGCCAGGCCGAGGCCACCGTCCGCGACGCCGCCGGACTCCTCGAATGCGCCAAGCTCTACGCCCTGCCGCCCGCCGTACGCCGCCGCATCCTGCGCCGGGCCGCCATCGCGGCCGGCGCACCCGCCGGATCACTCTTCGCCCGACACATCGAGGAAATCGACCGGCTGATCACCGGCTGGCGCGGTCAGGGAGCCATCAACCTCCCCGGCAAAGTCGTGGCCCAGCGGCAGGGTGGCAGACTGGTGATTCGGCAAGGCTGAACCACGACCCCTCCCCGCAGCCTGGCGGAGGGGCCGATCGGCCGGTGGGACGACCGAAAGTGATGCGGGTGGACGCGAAAGACATGGGTGCCGACCTCGAGAAGGTGCTCATCACCAAGGAAGAGATCGACGCCAAGCTGGCCGAGCTGGCAGCGAAGATCGACGCGGAGTACGCGGGCAAGGACCTCCTCATCGTCGGAGTCCTCAAGGGCGCGGTGATGGTCATGGCCGACCTCGCCAGGGCGCTGTCCACCCCCGTCACCATGGACTGGATGGCCGTATCCTCGTACGGGGCGGGCACCCAGTCCTCCGGTGTGGTGCGGATCCTCAAGGACCTCGACACCGACATCAAGGGCAGGCACGTCCTGATCGTCGAAGACATCATCGATTCCGGCCTGACCCTGTCCTGGCTGCTCTCCAACCTCGGCTCGCGCGAGCCCGCATCCCTCAAGGTGTGCACGCTGCTGCGCAAGCCCGAGGCCGCGAAGGTCGCCATCGACGTGGAATGGGTCGGCTTCGACATCCCCAACGAATTCGTCGTGGGCTACGGCCTCGACTACGCCGAGAAGTACCGCAACCTCCCGTTCGTCGGTACGCTCGCGCCCCACGTGTACGGCGGCTGACACCCCGGCCGCAGTGCCGTCACGGTGATCGGGAACCCCAGCGGGTTTCCCGCCGTTGGAGCAGGCGTAGGCGGGTCGCCAGCCGTCCCACGCGGCTTCAGGGGGCAATGCTGGGGTACCGTCCGAAGAACAGTCTTTATCAAACTCACTATGGCAGGAGGGACGGGGCGGCACCGCTCCGTATGGATGGACGTGAAGCGATACTTCCGTGGGCCGGTCATGTGGATCGTGCTGGCCGTCCTTGCCGTGGTCGTGTTGATGCAGGTCGTCGGCTCGTCCGGCGGCTACAAGACGGTGGACACCGGCCAGGTCGTCCAGGCGATCAACCAGAACAAGGTCGAGTCGGCCAAGCTGACCACCGGTGACGAGCAGACCATCAAGGCCGAGCTCAAAGACGGTGTGAAGGTCGAGGGCAGCTCGAAGATCCAGGCGAGCTACATCGGCGACCAGGGCGTCGACATCGCCAACACGCTGCAGAACAAGTACCAGGACAAGCAGATCCCGGACGGCTACACCGTTTCGCCGTCCAAGCAGAACCCGTTCGTCGGCATCCTGCTCTCCCTGCTGCCCTTCGTGCTGATCGTGGTCGTGTTCCTCTTCCTGATGAACCAGATGCAGGGCGGCGGCTCTCGCGTCATGAACTTCGGGAAGTCCAAGGCGAAGCTCATCACCAAGGACACCCCCAAGACCACCTTCTCCGACGTCGCAGGCTCCGACGAGGCCGTCGAGGAACTCCACGAGATCAAGGAGTTCCTCCAGGAGCCGGCCAAGTTCCAGGCCGTCGGCGCCAAGATCCCCAAGGGCGTCCTGCTCTACGGGCCTCCCGGCACCGGCAAGACCCTGCTCGCGCGCGCCGTCGCGGGCGAGGCGGGCGTCCCCTTCTACTCGATCTCCGGTTCCGACTTCGTCGAGATGTTCGTCGGTGTCGGTGCCTCCCGAGTCCGTGACCTGTTCGAGCAGGCCAAGGCGAACGCCCCGGCGATCGTCTTCGTCGACGAGATCGACGCGGTCGGCCGCCACCGCGGCGCCGGCCTCGGCGGCGGTCACGACGAGCGCGAGCAGACCCTCAACCAGCTCCTCGTCGAGATGGACGGCTTCGACGTCAAGGGCGGCGTGATCCTCATCGCCGCGACGAACCGCCCCGACATCCTCGACCCGGCGCTGCTGCGCCCCGGCCGTTTCGACCGGCAGATCGCCGTCGACCGCCCGGACATGCAGGGACGCCTGGAGATCCTCAAGGTCCACCAGAAGGGCAAGCCGGTCGCGCCCGATGTCGACCTGTCGGCCGTCGCCCGCCGTACGCCCGGCATGACGGGTGCCGATCTGGCCAACGTGCTGAACGAGGCCGCCCTGCTGACGGCCCGCAGCGACCAGAAGCTGATCGACAACCACATGCTGGACGAGGCGATCGACCGTGTGGTCGCGGGCCCGCAGAAGCGGACCCGGATCATGTCGGACAAGGAGAAGAAGATCACCGCGTACCACGAGGGCGGACACGCCCTGGTCGCGGCGGCCTCCCCGAACTCCGACCCCGTCCACAAGATCACGATCCTGTCGAGAGGCCGCGCCCTCGGCTACACGATGGTGCTGCCGGACGAGGACAAGTACTCGACCACGCGCAACGAGATGCTGGACCAGCTGGCCTACATGCTGGGCGGCCGCGCGGCCGAGGAGCTCGTCTTCCACGACCCGACCACGGGTGCCGCCAACGACATCGAGAAGGCCACGGGCCTGGCCCGCGCGATGGTCACGCAGTACGGCATGACCGAGCGTCTCGGCGCGATCAAGTTCGGTGGCGACAACACCGAGCCCTTCCTCGGCCGTGAGATGTCTCACCAGCGCGACTACTCGGAAGAGGTCGCCGCGCTCGTGGACGAAGAGGTCAAGAAGCTCATCGAGACCGCGCACAACGAGGCCTGGGAGATCCTGGTCGAGAACCGCGACGTCCTCGACAACCTCGTGCTGCAGCTGCTGGAGAAGGAGACGCTGGGCAAGGAGCAGATCGCCGAGATCTTCGCCCCCATCGTCAAGCGCCCGCCCAGGCCCGCCTGGACCGGCTCCTCCCGCCGCACGCCGTCCACCCGTCCGCCGGTCCTCTCCCCCAAGGAGCTGGCCCTGACGAACGGCGCGAACGGCGCGACGCCGGCCATCTCCACCGCGAAGAGCACCGCGGCGGAGCCCGCCCCGGCGCCCGAGCGGACCCCGGAGGACCGCCCCGAGAGCTGACCGAGCTCTCCCGGCGGCCCACCGCCCCGGAATGGATGCCGCGCCCCCCAGGTTCTAGCCTGGGGGGCGCGGCTTTTCGCCATTTCCGCAGGCCGCCCCGCGAAGGACACAGGAACGAGGCATCAGATGACCGACCCCGTGACGCTGGACGGCGCCGGCCATATCGGCGAGTTCGACGAGAAGCGCGCCGAGAACGCGGTACGCGAACTCCTGATCGCGGTCGGCGAGGACCCGGACCGGGAGGGTCTCCGGGAGACGCCGGCGCGGGTGGCGCGGGCGTACAAGGAGATATTCGCGGGTCTGTGGCAGCAGCCCGAGGACGTTCTGACGACGACGTTCGACATCGGGCACGACGAGATGGTCCTCGTGAAGGACATCGAGGTGTACTCGACCTGTGAGCACCATCTCGTACCGTTCCGGGGCGTCGCGCACGTCGGGTACATCCCGGCCACCAGCGGCAAGATCACCGGGCTGTCCAAGCTGGCCCGGCTCGTGGACGTCTACGCCCGCCGCCCGCAGGTGCAGGAACGACTCACCACGCAGATCGCGGACTCCCTGATGGAGATCCTGGAGCCGCGCGGGGTCATCGTGGTCGTCGAGTGCGAGCACATGTGCATGTCCATGCGCGGGATCCGCAAGCCGGGCGCCAAGACGCTGACGTCGGCCGTACGCGGCCAGCTGCGGGACATGGCGACGCGGAACGAGGCGATGAGCCTCATCATGGCGCGCTGAGACGCGCTGAGGCCTGCTGAAGGCTCGCGTCAGACGGTCGGGGCGACCCCCGTGCCGTCGTTCTCGTCGTCCTCGGGGAGTTTGCAGACGCGCTCCAGGAAGATCGCTGCCGCTATGACGCCGATGCCCGCGACGACGGAGAGGCCGGCGTAGATGGCCTGGTCGCGGCGGGCGGGGATGTCGAGGGATTCCAGGAGGAAGACGCCGGTGCCGCCGTACATGCCGGCGACCAGGGCGGCGACCAGGGCGCTGGCGTGGCCGAAGACGACCGCGCGGGCCGCCATGAGGGGGTCGACGCCCTTGGCCTCGGGGCG
This sequence comes from Streptomyces sp. WAC04114, assembly GCF_019733245.1. NCBI lineage: Bacteria > Bacillati > Actinomycetota > Actinomycetes > Kitasatosporales > Streptomycetaceae > Streptomyces > Streptomyces sp. WAC04114. Next base: position 20,265 of record NZ_JAIGQA010000114.1, on the reverse strand, counting down.
GCGTTCGCGCTGGGCCTTGAGACGGGCGCGGATCGAGAGTGCCGTGGCCAGCAGGACCACGGCGATCACGGCGAGGACGATAGGGGCGGCCAGGGGGACGCTGGGGAGCGTTCCGACCGAGTTCCACAGGCGGGCGCCCGCCCAGGACAGGACGGCGGACACGACGAAGACGCCGGCCAGCACCCTGATACGCAGCTCTCTCACGGTGTCCCTTCGGTTCCCCCGGCTTGCGGCCCGGTTCGCGGCCGTCTTGACCTTAACGGCTACTCGGGCAGCCGGAGTTCCAGGTCCTGGCGGGGCACCACGCCGTCGCGGGTGACGGTGTCCAGGAGGCCGGCGACAGGTCCGCGGCCGGGCAGCTGCGCCTCGGGGTCGAGGTCGTGCCAGGGGGCGAGGACGAAGGCGCGTTCGTGGGCGCGGGGGTGGGGGAGGGTGAGCTGCGGGTCGTCGGAGACGACGTCGGCGTAGGAGACGATGTCGACGTCGAGGGTGCGAGGGCCCCAGTGTTCGTCGCGGACGCGGTGGAAGGCCTCCTCGACCGCGTGGGCGCGCTCCAGGAGCGAGGACGGCGGGAGGGTGGTCTTGAGGACCACGACGGCGTTGAAGTAGGCGGGCTGGCTGCCGGGGTCGACGCCCCAGGGCTCGGTCTCGTAGACGGGGGAGACGCCCTTGATGCGCAGGCCGGGCGTGTCGCCGAGGGCGTCGACGGCTCCCTGGAGGGTTTCCAGGCGGTTGCCGAGGTTGGAGCCGAGGGCGACCACGGCCCATTTGGGGTTGGACAGGGTCGTGTCGGCGGCGTCGACCTGCTCGACGACGGAGGCGGGTACCGGCTGTACGGTCGGGTCGCTGGGTCCCTGGATGAAGGGCGCGGTCATGCTCGGCTCCGGGTGATGGTGACGGTCACGTCGTCGAAGGGGACAGTGATCGGGGCGTCCGGTTTGTGGACGCAGACCTCGACCTCCTGTACTCCCTCGTGCTTCAGACAGACCTGGGCGATGCGTTCGGCGAGCGTCTCGATGAGGTCGACGGGCTCGCCCTGGACGACGGCCACGACCTCCTCCGCCACGATGCCGTAGTGCACGGTCTTCGCCAGGTCGTCGTCGGCCGCGGCCGGTCGGGTGTCGAGGCCGAGGACGAGGTCCACGATGAAGGTCTGGCCCTCTTCGCGTTCCTTGGGGAACACGCCGTGGTGCCCGCGGGCCTTCAGGCCGCGCAGCGCGACACGATCCACGCGAATCACTCCTGCAATCGTCGGTCAGGGCCGGTCGGTGCCGTGTGCGGTCGGCGCACCGGCCTCGGTCGAATCTACCTGCGCGCACGGAGGGGGCCGGGCCACGGGGTGGGGGCTCTGGCCGGGCCCGGCAGGATTCATCCAGCGTTTCCCCTGGGGAATCCGCCGGTGCACAGGTTGGTAGCCGCCCCTACCCGGGCGTCCGTGATTCCAACCACTTCCTGCCGCCTACCCACTCAGCCGGGGGTGTCGTCCTGTTCGTCCTCGTCGGTTTCGGCCAGGACGGGGGAAGCGTGGTGCGACCAGAGTTTCCACCCCTGGGGCGTGCGCCGGAACACGTTGGTGGCGACCACGAGCTGCCCGACGAGCGGGCCGAGCTCCTCGCCGGCTCCTTCGGGGGCGGGGCCGCCGCTGAGGATGTTCTCGGTGCAGTTGACCAGGGCGGTGTCGCCCGTGACGGAGACGTGCACGTCGGTCAGGAAGAACTGGATGTAGTCGGTGTTCGCCATGATCAGGGCGTAGGACCGGAGGACCTCGCCGCGGCCGGTGAGGACGGGCCAGCCGGGGTGGACGCAGGAGACCACGCCGGTGTCGGCCGGGTCGTGGTACGACTCGTCGACGCCCAGGTCGGCGGGGGTGAGCCAGAGCGACGCGAGTTCCTCGAAGTCGCCCTGTTCCAGTGCCTCGTAGAAGGCGGTGTTGGCGGCCTCGACCTGCTCGACGTCGGTGTGCGGGGCGCTCACCGGGCTCCTTCTGCGCCGGTGCCCGTGCCGCGCGCTCCCGCGATGGCGCGGGCGACCCGGACGGCGTCGGCGGTGGCGCGTACCTCGTGGACGCGGACCGCCCAGGCGCCGGCGTGGGCGGCGAGTGCGGAGACGGCGGCGGTGGCGGCGTCGCGTTCGCGTGCGGGGGGTGGGGGGCCGTCGGGGCCGGCGAGGACGCGGCCGAGGAAGCGTTTGCGGCTGGCGGCGACGAGCAGTGGGTGGCCGAGGGTGAGGATCCGGTCGAGGCCGGCGAGGAGGGCGAGGTCGTGTCCGGCGTCCTTGGAGAAGCCGAGGCCGGGGTCGACGACGATGCGCTGGGGGGCGATGCCGCCGGCCAGGACGGCCTCCACGCGCGCGTGCAGCTCGTCGACGACTTCGGTGACGACGTCGGTGTACTCGCCCCGGACGTTGCCGCCCTGGAGGAAGCCGCGCCAGTGCATGACGACGAAGGGGGCGCCGGAGTCGGCGACGGCGGGGATCATGCGGGGGTCGGCGAGGCCGCCGCTGACGTCGTTGACGAGGGCGGCGCCGGCCGCGAGGGCCCGTTCGGCGACGGAGGCGCGCATGGTGTCGACGGAGACCGTGACGCCTTCGGAGGCCAGGCCGCGGACGACGGGGACGACGCGGCGCAGTTCCTCGTCCTCGTCGACGCGGGTGGCGCCGGGGCGGGTGGACTCGCCGCCGACGTCGACCAGGTCGGCGCCTTCGGTGACCAGGTCGAGGCCGCGTTTGACGGCGGCGGTGGTGTCGAAGAAGCGGCCGCCGTCGGAGAAGGAGTCGGGGGTGACGTTCACGACTCCCATGACCGCGCAGCGGTCCCATTCCGGTAGGCCCGCCACGCGCCCGCGTCCGCTCTGGTTGCTCATATGTTCAGCGTAGGCCCCGGCGGGGGCCACGAGGCGCTGCGGCCCGGGCGACGGCCCCGTGCGAGGCGGGGTCAGGCCGCCCGGACCTCCCGTTCCGCGGTGGTGGCGTGGATGGCGTGGGCGCAGGGGCGGGGGGTGGTGAGGCGCCGGCGGCGCAGGATGCGCGGCAGGGGGAGGGCGAGGGTGACGAAGCCCTCGGCCTGCATGGCGGCGAAGCCGATGCGGGGCAGGTCGGCGGAGGCGCGGTAGACGACGAAGCGGGGCTCCCAGCGTGGCCGGAACTTGGCGTTGAACTTGTAGAGGGACTCGATCTGGAACCAGCGGGAGAGGAAGACGAGCAGTCCGCGCCAGGCGCGCAGCACGGGTCCGGCTCCGATCTTCTCGCCGCGGGCGAGGGCCGCGCGGAACATGGCGAAGTTGAGGGAGACGCGTGCGATGCCCAGTGTGGGGGCCGCCTGGAGGGAGGCGACGATCAGCAGTTCGTTCATGCCGGGGTCGGCCGAGCGGTCGCGGCGCATCAGGTCCAGGGAGACGCCGTCGGTGCCCCAGGGCACGAAGTGCAGGATGGCCTTGAGGTCGCCGTAGGGGCCGGGGTGCTCGTCCTGTTTGTGGGCGGTGGCGATGAGGCAGTCGCCGTCGGCGGGGTCGCCGACGCGGCCGAGGGCCATGGAGAAGCCGCGTTCGGTGTCGGTGCCGCGCCAGTCGTCGGCGGCCTGGCGGATGTGCTCGAGTTCGGCTTCGCCGAGGTCACGGACACGTCGTACCCGGGTTTCGTAACCGGCGCGCTCGATGCGCTTGACCATCTGGCGCACGTTGCGCATCGCGCGGCCGGCGAGGGAGAAATCCGCGACGTCCACCACCGCCTCGTCGCCGAGTTCGAGGGCGTCGAGCCCGGTCTCGCGGGTCCACACCTCGCCGCCGGTCTCGGAGCAGCCCATGACGGCGGGGGTCCAGGAGTGGGCCTTGGCCTCGTCCATGAAGCGTTCGATGGCTCCGGGCCAGGCCTCGACGTCGCCGATCGGGTCGCCGCTGGCGAGCATCACGCCGGAGACGACGCGGTAGGTCACGGCCGCCTTGCCGCTGGGGGAGAAGACGACGGCCTTGTCGCGGCGCAGGGCGAAATGGCCGAGGGAGTCGCGGCGTCCGTGCTTGTCCAGCAGGGCGCGCAGCCGGGCCTCGTCCTCCTCGGTGAGCTGTGCGGCGGGGTGTTCGGGGCGGAAGGCCAGGTAGATGGTGGTGACGGCGGTGAGCAGGCCGAGGGCGCCGAGGGAGAAGGCGACGGTCCAGGAGGTGTCGCCCTGGTAGTCGACGGGGCCTTCGAAGCCGAAGAGGCCGTAGATGACGTGGGTGATGCGGTCGGCGAGGCTGGGGTCGCCGATGATGCGCTCGCCGTGGACGCTGACGACGATCAGGCCGAGCAGGAGTGAACCGGCGCTCATGAGGACGAAGTTGGCGAGTGCCCGCCAGCGGCTGCGCGGGTCGGGCAGGGCGTTGAACTGGTCGCGGTGGCGCAGCAGGGGTGCGAGCAGGGCCAGGGAGATCAGTGTGCCGACGAGCGAGTGCCGGTAGGTGAACTGGGCGACGGCGCCGGCGGGCAGCAGCGCCACCGCCGCGCGCCAGGCCCGGCGCTTGCCGCGCTTGAGGCCGTGGGCGAGGAGGAGCAGCAGCACGCCGGTGCTGAGGGACAGGGCGGCGGCGAACGGGCCGAGCGCGCCGGGCAGGACCTCGGCGATGGCGTGCATCCTGCTGTTCCGGAAGCGGGGGAAGACGCCCGCGGCGATGTCCAGGACGCCCACCAGGGCGCAGGCTCTGCCGACGAGAACGGGGACGGCTTCGGGGCGTGGCCCGCGCAGTATCCGGCTCACCCGGCCCGGACGGTTCGTGCCGCTGCCGCGACGCGGAACCTCGCCCGACATTTCCTCATCTGTCCTGACAGACATCGCATCCCGTAGTTCTGCGAGAGACCTTGGATCCGGTGCCGATTCGGGCATCCGGCGACATTGCGCCCTCTAGGACGGTGTCTCGGGGGAAGAGGTTCACTCCCCACGTCAAAGCCGTTTCAAAGGCCGAGGAAAGTCCGGGACAAGCCCTTGCGAAGGGTTGAACGCGAGGGCCCGGACGGAGAGCGCGAGCAGGTGACCGACGTATGGGTCTGACGAGCAACATGGTGCTGGTCCTGGTGGTGTTGTCCGCCGTGCTGCTGTTCGCCGGCACCGTCTGGGTCTGGCCGCGGCTGGCCCGGCGCAGTTGGCGTGCCGTGGGCGGGCGGGTCGGTCTGCTGCTGGGCACGCAGCTGGCCCTGTTCGCCGCGGTGGGTCTGGCCGCCAACCAGGCCTTCGGGTTCTACGCGAGCTGGGCCGATCTGTTCGGGCAGGAGAAGGACCAGGGGGTGGTCGTCGACCACACGCCGGGCGGCGGCCCGTTGGAGGTGGTCGGCTCGCGCCGGGTGCCGGGGACGGGCAGTGCGCTGCCGCAGGCGGGCGGGCGTGTCCAGCAGGTCGACATCGTGGGCCGTACGACCCGCATCGCCACGCCCGCGTACGTCTATCTGCCGCCGGAGTACTTCCAGCCGCGGTACCGCGCCCACCGGTTCCCGACGGCGGTCGTGCTGACGGGGTATCCGGGTACGGCGTCGGCGTTGGTGGAGAAGCTGCGTTATCCGCGTACGGCACTGGAGCTGGCGCGGGCGGGCCGGGCGGAGCCGATGATCCTGGTGATGCTGCGGCCGACGGTGGCGCCGCCCCGGGACACGGAGTGCGTCGACATCCCGGGCGGGCCGCAGACCGAGTCGTTCTTCGCGAAGGATCTCCCCGACGCGTTGCGCACGCACTACCGGGTGGCGGAAAAGCCGGGCGGCCTCGGCATCATCGGCAACTCCACGGGCGGCTACTGCGCGTTGAAGATCGCCCTGCACCATCCCGATGTGTACGCGGCGGGGGCGGGCTTGTCCGCGTACTACAAGGCGCCGATCGACGCGACGACCGGCGATCTCTTCCAGGGCGACAAGGCGCTGCGCAATCGCGCCGACCTGGGGTGGTACATCGCGCACATGCCCGCTCCCGATACGTCCCTGCTGGTCAGCAGCAGCAAGCAGGGAGAGGGCAACTACAAGGAGACACTGAAGTTCATCGAGCGGGTGGAAGGCAACGGGGGGACGCGGATCTCGTCGATCATCCTCGAAAGCGGCGGCCACAACTTCAACACCTGGCGGCGTGAGATTCCGGCGGCGCTGGAGTGGATGAGCGGACGGCTGGGCGGGCGTTGAGAATGATCTTGGGAATTGATGAGCGGTCGATTCCGCTTCTTCCCGAGTTCTGATGCGGTGTGAACGTTTCGGTGTGGCTTTGTTTTTGCGGGGTGGGTCACCACGATTCGCCTACGCGCGGTAAGTTTCTGGCCATGCCACGTGGACGTCACCGCCATTCCCCGCCCCTGCACAGGATGCTCCCCCCGTCGGCGATCGCAGGCGTCTCCCTCGTCTGCGCCCTGGGGCCCTGGGTGTTCACGGAGCCGATGGTGCTCCGCGGTCTGGCCGCGGCAGCCGCGGCGACGGCGATCATCGGCGCGTTCGTGCTGCGCCGTTGGGACGCCCAGGCGGGCAAGCGCGTCGCCGACCTCACGCGCGCGCGTGCGAGCGACGAGTGGCGCTTCGAGGAACGGGTCGCCGAACTGGAGGCCGACCTCGATGAGTCGCGCGAGCTGCGCGGGAAGCTGGAGCAGCGGCTGCGCGCCAAGCGCACGGAACTGGCCGGGCTGCGCAACGAGCACGCCGCGCTGCTGCGCCGGTACGCCACGTCGGAGACCGAGCGCGCGAGCGTCCTGGAGGAACGCCGGGTGCTCGAGATAGAGGCGACGGCTCCGGTGCGGGCCGCGCTTCCTGCGGGTACGTCGGACACGGCGGAGGCCGCGCCCGAGCCGGACGAGGCGGCTGACGCCCTCGCCGTCGAGGAGGGGCCCGAGGTTCCCGCGGTGTTCTCGCCCGAGGGTTCCCGGCTGTTCCTGCGGGCCGCTGCGGCGCTCGCCCGGTTCGACGGCGAGACCGTCCCGGTGCCGGACCCGGACGGGGGCGGCGACGGCGTTCCGAAGGGCGAGGACGCGGAGCCCGGGCAGGAGCCGAAGCAGGAGCAGGCGGAGCAGGAGCAGGAGCAGGCGCCGGAGGACGAGGCCGGGACCGGGGCGCAGGAGCGCTCCGAGGCGGCCGACGGGCACGAGCGGGCGACGGCCGAGACGGGCGGCGAGCGTTCCGCGCAGGCCGCCGAGGCCCCCGAGCCGGTCGCAGACACCCCCCAGGCGTCGGCGCCGGACGCCGGGACCCCGGTGCAGCCCGGCGGCACCGGGCGGCTCCCGGAGGCCGCGCGGGCCGACGAGACGGCCCGGACCGAGCAGCCCGGAGGCCGGCTCTCCGGCCACTACACCGTGCCCACCGCCGTGGCCGTCCCGCCGCAGGCGCCGGTGCGGCGGCCGTCGGCCGGGGGCGGGTTCGACTTCTTCGGCACGAAGGCCGGCACGTCCCGGGCGGCCCTGGAGGCCGTGCAGAACGAGGACCTCGCCGATGTCGTCGGCCAGGAGGCGCTCGCCCTGCACAAGGCCGAGACCGAGGCCCGCTACAAGCCGGTCGACGAGGAGTCGCGCGGTATCGGCCAGGTCATCGACCTGACGGCGCACGACGAGACAGAGCAGATCGACGTACAGGGACTGCGCAGCGCGGTGTCCTGAGGCGCGTTCGCGAGTGTGCTCCCACGGAGGGCCCCCGGCTACGGCCGGGGGCCCTCCGTGCGTCGCCCCCGGCCACCCCCGGAGGCTCTCGGCGCGTCGGGGGTCACGCCATCCAGCGGTCCGGCCGTGCGTCCCTGCGTCCCGTCCGGGACCGTTCCGCCTGCGCCGCCAGCAGCTGGCGCGCCTCGGCCGCGTCCCGCAGGCGGGCCCGCACCGTCTTGTTCGCGCCCGTGTCCACACACACGTCGGCGACGCCCCGGGCCCGCTCCCACGGCCCCTGCGTCATCCGTACGCTCTGCACCTTGGCGTGCGGCACCAGCGCCAGGCTCCGCCGCAGCAGCCCGGAGCGGGACGCGAACACCGCGTCCGTGACGGCCAGTCCGTAGCCGCGCCACCACAGCGGCACGCACCAGCGGGCCGCGCGCGGCGCCGGTGACAGAGCCGAGGGCTCCGGCACGCTCACCCCGGGCAGCACGCGCGCGACGACGTCCTCGGCGATCTCGCGCGGAGCGACCGGCACCAGCACGGAGTTGGACGAGCCGGCCACGTCCAGCTCGACGCGCACCCAGCCGCGCCGCCGCCACAGCAGCGGTTCCACGAGCCGCACGGTCTGGACGCGTCCGGGCGGCACCGTCTCGTGGGCCCGGTCCAGCAGCCCGTGGTCGATGCGCAGCCCGTCGGGCGACTCGCCCACCGTCCAGTCGTACTCGGCGACGAACCGCCCGACGCTGCTCGCGCCGGCCGCGCCCAGCAGGGGCAGGGCGACCGCGAGGACCGTCCACAGGCTGTGGGTGAGCAGCCACAGCACCGGCGGGACGACGAGCGCCGCGGCCAGCGACCCCCAGGTCGCCCCCGTCAGCACCAGCGACAGGGCGAGGACCCGGGGCGGCACCCGCAGCAGCTGCCGGGACGGGGCCTCGCCGACCTCGTGCGCGGTCTCGGGTGCGAAACCGGCCGCCCGGGCGAGCAGTTCGGCCCGCAGCGCCCGGGCCTCGTCGGCGCCGAGGAAGGCCAGCTCGTCCTTCTTGTCGGTGCCTATGACGTCGAGTTTGAGCTTGGAGACGCCCGCGACCCGGGCCAGCAGCGGCTGGGTGATGTCGATGGCCTGGATCCGCTCCAGCCGGATGTGCGCGGTGCGCCGGAAGAACAGCCCGGTACGGATGCGCAACTCGCTCTCGGTCACCGCGAAGTGCGTGAACCACCACGAGCAGAAGCCGTAGAGGGCGGCGGCCGGGACGAGCACGGCCAGGCCGATGAGCAGCGTGGTCGTCGTCAGCCGGGTCAGCTGGCGCTGCGCACCGTCGGGGTCGTGCACGGCCCAGCCGATGAGCACGGCGACCGGTGCCCAGGCGCGGCGCAGCGGGGTGACGGGGTGCAGCCGCCGCTCGGTGACCTCGGTGACCTCGGTGACGGCGCCGGAGGCCCCGGCGGCTTCGGGCGCCGTCACAGCCCCGCCGACCGGGCTTCGCCCAGCTCGGTGAGCCGGTCGCGCAGTCGTTCCGCCTCGGCCGGGTCCAGGCCCGGGATCGTCGCGTCGGTCGCCGCGGCGGCCGTGTGGAGCTGCACGCTGGCCAGCCCGAAGTGCCGCTCCACGGGCCCTGAGGTGACCTCGACCAGCTGCATCCGCCCGTACGGCACGACCGTCTCCTCGCGCCACAGCACGCCCCGGCTGATCAGCAGGTCGTCGGCGCGCTCGGCGTACCGCCAGGAACGCCAGTTGCGCTCGGTCATCACCCAGCCCCAGGCCATCAGCGCCAGCGGCGGCAGCGCGAAGGCGGCCCAGGCGGGACCGGCCAGCAGTCCCGGCAGCAGCCCGGCGGCCAGGGCGATCAGCCCGAGCCACACGACCAGCAGCAACCGCCGCATCTTCAGCAGGCCGGGCGGCAGCGCGATCCACACCGGCTCGTTCCCGACGGCCTCGATCGTGCCCTGCGGCCCGTCCGGCCCCGTGTCCTGCGGACTCCCCGTCTCCATGGGGCCAGCGTACGTAGGGGAGACTGTGTCCATGACTCCTACGACGGAGACCATGGTCGGAATCGGCGGCGCCGCGGAGAGCACCGACATGGTGCTCAACATCGGGCCGCAGCACCCGTCCACCCATGGCGTGCTGCGGCTGAAGCTCGTCCTGGACGGCGAGCGCATCAGGCACGCGGAACCGGTGATCGGCTATATGCACCGGGGCGCGGAGAAGCTGTTCGAGGCGCGCGACTACCGCCAGATCATCATGCTCGCCAACCGCCACGACTGGCTGTCGGCGTTCTCCAACGAGCTGGGCGTGGTCCTCGCCGTGGAGCGGATGCTCGGCATGGAGGTCCCCGAGCGCGCCGTGTGGCTGCGCACGCTGCTCGCCGAGCTGAACCGGGTGCTCAACCACCTGATGTTCCTCGGCTCGTACCCGCTGGAGCTCGGCGGGATCACCCCGATCTTCTACGCGTTCAACGAGCGCGAGGAGCTCCAGCACGTCATGGAGGAGGTCTCCGGCGGGCGGATGCACTACATGTTCAACCGGGTGGGCGGCCTCAAGGAGGACCTGCCGGCCGGGTGGACCACCCGCGCGCGCACGGCCGTCGCCGACGTGCGCTCCCGGATGGACCGCTTCGACGACCTGGTGCTCGGCAACGAGATCTTCCGGGGCCGCACCCGGGGCGTGGGCACCCTCACCGCCGAGGCCGTGCACGCCTACGGGGTCAGCGGGCCGATCGGGCGCGCCTCGGGCGTCGACTTCGACCTGCGACGGGACGAGCCGTACCTTGCCTACGGCGAGCTGGCCGATGTCCTGAAGGTGGTCACCCGGCAGGAGGGCGACTGCCTCGCCCGCTTCGAGTGCCTCCTGGAGCAGACGCACAACGCCCTCGACCTGGCCGACGCCTGCCTGGACCGGCTCGCCGAGCTGCCGCCCGGGCCGGTCAACCAGCGGCTGCCGAAGGTCCTGAAGGCACCCGAGGGCCACACGTACGCGTGGACCGAGAACCCCCTCGGCATCAACGGCTACTACCTCGTCAGCAAGGGCGAGAAGACTCCGTACCGGCTGAAGCTGCGCTCGGCGTCGTACAACAACATCCAGGCGCTGACGGAGCTGCTGCCGGGGACGCTGGTGGCGGACATGGTGGCGATCCTGGGGTCGATGTTCTTCGTGGTCGGCGACATCGACAAGTAGCGCCTGGAAGGGGTCCTCGACGAGCGCCTGGATGTGCTGTCCCGGGGCACCTAGAAGGGGTCCTCGACGCCGACGGGCTGCACCAGCCAGCCGAAGTCGCCGAGCCCGCCCGGCGCGGTGAGCTCGGCGGCCTCTCCGGCGCTCGCGAGGGCGCGCACGTAGGCGGCGGGGTCGGTGGAGGCCAGTGTGAGCGGGGGGCGCGCGCCGGTCACGCCCAGGGTGCGCAGCGCCTCGCGCTGGGGGAGCACGCGCCCTCCGGGCAGCGCGCAGGCGTCCAGGGCGACGTGCGCGGTGATGTCGCAGGAGCCGTCCGGGACCGGTGTCGTCTCGCGGCCCCCGCGGAAGCCGGTCAGCGTCCCGAACGGGGGCCGGGTGTCCGCCGTGTGCGCGTAGTCCACGGCCACGGCGAGCCCCCGCCCGAGCGTCGCGACCGCCGCGGCCCACGCCTCGTCCCGGGGCAGGCCGACCTCGGCCCGCAGCCCCTCCTCGCCGGGCAGCGGCCACCACCGCTCCAGCCACCGCGCCTGCGCCCCGTCCACCGGCTCCCCGAGCCGCTCGCTCCCGTCCTCGCGGACCAGTACCAGCCGCGCGACGCCCTCGGCGTCCACCTCGGCGACCTCCAGGGGCACGTTGTCCAGCCACTCGTTCGCGAACAGCAGCCCCGTCGTCCCTCGTGGGGGCTCGGCCAGCCACTCGATCCGGTGATCGAGCCCCGCGGGCCGCTCGGCGATCTCGACGGCGCACACGCGCGTGCGGGCCGCCACGTCCGCGGGCAGAGCGGCGAGCACCCCGCCGGCCAGCTCGCCCCGCCCGGCCGCCATGTCGACGAAGTCCAGCACCGCGGGCCGCCCCAGTGCCTCGTCGACGCGGCACAGCAGCCGCGCCACGGCACGGGCGAACAGGGGCGAGGCGTGCACGGACGTCCGGAAATGCCCGGCCGGTCCCTCCGCGCGCCGGTAGAAGCCCCCCGGCGCGTACAGGGCGTCCTGCGCCGCCGCACGCCACCCGCGCCACTCCTGGCACTCGTCCCTCGTCCCTGACGTCACCGGGCCAGGCTATGCGGACACAACGAACGCAACTCCACCTTGCGGAGTACGCGCGCCCGGTGCGGATCGGCCCTCCGGTTGACCCCTGCACCTATCGCGCTTCCCTACGCTGGGTTACGTGCAGCGCCTCTATGACTTCCTCCGCAGGCACCCGATGTGGGTCGACGGCTTCTGGGCCGTGGTCCTCCTCGGGATTTCGGTCGTGGGCGGGGCGGCGGGCGAGCAGGTCGGCCCCTGGGCCGTGGTCGTTCCGATCACGGTGCTGCTGAGTCTCGTGGTCGCGCTGCGCCGCCGGATGCCGGAGAAGATGCTGCTGCTGGCGGCCGCGGTCGGCGTGGTGCAGCTGGTCACCGACGTGGCGATCCTGCCCGCGGACTTCGCCATGCTGGTGATCGTCTACACGGTCGCGGTGGAAGGCGCCCGCTGGGCCTCCCGCTTCGCGCTGGCCGCCGGCCTGTGCGCGGCCCCTCTGGCGCAGCTGCGCTGGTCGAACGAGCAGACGGGCGTGGCGGGCGACATCGCCCTGGCCATCCTCCAGACCGTCCCCTTCGCCCTCGCCTGGGTGCTCGGCGACTCCATCCGCACCCGCCGAGCCTACTTCGCGCAGCTGGAGGAGCGCGCCGCCCGCCTGGAGAAGGAGCGCGAGGCGCAGTCCAAGGTCGCCGTCGCCGCCGAACGCGCCCGGATCGCGCGCGAGTTGCACGACGTCGTCGCGCACAACGTGTCGGTGATGGTGGTGCAGGCCGACGGCGCCGCCTACGTCCTCGACGCCGCGCCCGACCAGGCGAAGAAGGCCCTGGAGACCATCTCCTCCACCGGCCGCCAGGCCCTCGCCGAGATGCGCCGCCTGCTCGGCGTGCTGCGCACCGGCGAGCACCAGGAGGCCGGCGAGTACGTGCCACAGCCCGACGTGCAGCAGATCGAGGACCTCGTCGAGCAGTGCCGCACCTCCGGACTGCCCGTCGACTTCAAGGTCGAGGGCACGCCCCGCCCGCTGCCCAGCGGCGTCGAACTCACCGCCTACCGCATCGTGCAGGAGGCGCTCACCAACACCCGCAAGCACGGCGGGGCCAACGCCGGCGCGAGCGTGCGCCTGGTCTACTTCGACGACGGACTCGGCCTGCTCGTCGAGGACGACGGCAAGGGCGCCCCGCACGAGCTGTACGAGGAGGGCGGGTTCGACGGCCAGGGCCACGGCCTGATCGGCATGCGCGAACGGGTCGGTATGGTCGGCGGCACCCTGGACGCCGGCCCGCGCCCGGGCGGAGGATTCCGCATCAGTGCCCTGCTGCCGCTCAAACCCGCGCACTGACACCGGCGCACGCCCCCTGCTGACACCTGTAACGACCCCCATGGAAGAGGCCCGATGACGATCCGCGTGATGCTCGTCGACGACCAGGTGCTGCTGCGCACCGGGTTCCGGATGGTGCTCGCCGCCCAGCCGGACATGGAGGTCGTGGCGGAGGCGGGCGACGGTGTCGAGGCCCTCCAGGAACTGCGGACGACCGAGGTCGACGTGGTGCTGATGGACGTCCGCATGCCCAAGCTCGACGGCGTGGAGACGACCCGCCGGATCTGCGCCGACACCGACCCGCCGAAGGTGCTCATCCTGACCACCTTCGACCTCGACGAGTACGCCTTCTCCGGGCTGAAGGCGGGCGCCTCCGGCTTCATGCTCAAGGACGTGCCGCCCGCCGATCTCCTGGCCGCCATCAGGGCCGTGCACAGCGGTGACGCGGTCGTGGCGCCCTCCACCACCCGGCGGCTCCTGGACCGCTTCGCGCCGATGCTGCCGGGCACCAAGCAGCCCCAGCACAAGGAGCTGGAGCGGCTCACCGAGCGCGAGCGCGAGGTCATGGTGCTGGTCGCGCAGGGCCTGTCCAACGGCGAGATCGCGGCGCGGCTGGTGCTGTCGGAGGCGACCGTGAAGACCCACGTGGGTCGCATCCTGACCAAGCTCGGGCTCAGGGACCGGGTGCAGGTCGTGGTGCTGGCCTACGAGACGGGGCTGGTGCGGGCCGGCGGACACGGCTGACCCGCGGACCGGTTCCCTCCGGCCAACGGAGGATCACCTGAGGATCCCTTCCAGGAACTCGCTGCCGAGCCGGGCCACCACCGTCACGTCCAGCTGGTGCAGGACGTAGCGCCCGCGGCGGCGGGTGGTGATCAGGCCCGCCTTCTTCAGCACGGCCAGGTGCCGGGATATCTCCGGGGCCGTCATGCCGTGCACCTGCGCCAGCTCGCTGGTGGTGTGCGCGCTGCGGGCCAGATGGCGGCACATGCGCATCCGGACCGGGTGGGACAGCGCGGTCATCCGCATGGCCAGCTGCTCCAGGGTCTGCGGCGCGGCGAGCTCCGGGGAGCCGACCGGGTAGTGCAGCACCGGCTGCCAGCCGTACCGGTGCAGGACCATCAGATGCGGCCAGCCCAGGCTGGTGGGGACGAGCAGCAGGCCGCCGTCACCCGTGGCCGTACGGCCGTCGCCCAGCTTGTCGACCGTGATGCGGCCGGCGGCCTCGTCGAGTGTGATCGCCGGGGACACCGCGGCCAGCGCCTCCGCCAGGCCCCGGCGGCGCAGCAGGTCCGTCTTGTGCCGGGCGTCCGCCGCGAGCTGGTGACGCAGCCGGGCCCAGGCCTCCGCGAAGAACGCCTCGTCGCAGTCCCGGAGGAACTGCCGCAGCCACGCCCGGATCCGGGGCGGGTCGGCCAGCAGCCGCTCCCCGAAGTGCAGTTGCCGCGGTCCGCGCGCGGCGGCCAGGTCCAGCGCCCGGCGGCGCGTGTCCGGGTCGGACAGCGCCGTCGGCCCGCACTCCCCGTAGCCGGTGGCGCAGGTGAACTCCAGCGCCGCGTCCACGAACTGCTCGTCGGACAGCTTGTCGAGCTGGTCCAGCTCCTCGGCGAGGGTGGCGCCCGGGAGCGCGCGCCGGTCCGGCAGGCCCGCCCAGGGCAGGAACAGGTCCGAGAACGTCGTCCGCCACAGGAAATCCGCCTCGCACATCCGGTCGGCCAGGTGCGGGTCGAGGCGGGCCGTCACACCCGTCACCCAGCCCTGCAGGCCCGGGTGGTGGGCCGGTTCGGACAGCGCGTGCAGCGCCATGCCCAGCTCCGCCAGGGGCGAGGGCACGACGGCGGCCTCCTGCGGCCGCAGCCCCGCGATGTCGATGTGCACGCTCATGCCCTCATGGTGCACCCGGCCACCGAGAACGCCCCCGCCGATTGACGGGCCCCGTCAATCGACGCGACGCCGCCCCCGGCACGGGCGCACGGTGGGGCCACCGGGGCAGCCGCGGAGCCTTCGGACCTCCATCACCCCGTCCCGCAGAGGCGATTCACCATGAGCGTCACACAGCAGCACCTCCTCGACACCTACCGCGCCCTGACCCTCGGCGAGCCCGCCCCGCCCGCGCCGGGCACGCACGACCGGCGGGTCGTACGGGAGCGGCGCTCCCGCGCGGACCTCGCGGGGCGCCCGGCCCGCCACGGGCTCCGGGGCGCCCTGAGCCGGTGGCGGCGGCGCCCTACCTGACCTGTTCCGGCAGCCGGGCCGTGAACTCCGCCACCGCCGCCTTCACGTCCTCGGCCGTCCACTCCAGCCCGTCGGCCCGCACGTGCACCTCCGTGAGCGCCAGGCCGGGCCCGCCCCGGTCCCAGGCGCCTGCGAACAGCACCACCCCGGTCTCCTCGGCCGTGCGGACCGCCGCCTCCGCGATGACGTCCGGCTCGTACGGCAGCCACACCTGGAAGTCGTGGGTGTGCGGCACCTCCGGGTGCACGCGCGCCCACGGCACCCCGGCCGCCGCGAACCCCTCGCGCAGGGCGGCGGCCACCACGCGCGCGTGGGCCACGTACTCCGGCAGCCGGGGCAGTTGCCGCTCCAGCCCGATCAGCGCCGAGAGCGCCGTGGGGAACTGCTGGAAGACCATCCCGCCGTACCGGTGCCGCCATGTCCTCGCCTCCTCGATGAGCTCCTTCGGGCCGGCGAGGGCCGCGCCGCCGAAGCCCTCCAGGGACTTGTAGAACGACACGTAGACGCTGTCGGCCAGGCCCGCGATCTCCTCCAGGGGGCGGCCGAAGTGGACGGTGGACTCCCACAGGCGGGCCCCGTCGAAGTGCACCACCGCGTCCCGTTCCCGCGCGGCCTCGACGACCTCGGTGAGCTCCTCCCAGGTGGGCAGGACGAAACCGGCGTCCCTGAGGGGCAGTTCCAGCATCAGCGCCCCGAACGGCTCCTCGAAGTCGCGCACCTCGGCGGCGGTCGGCATCCGCGGCTCCCCGGTCAGCCGCACCGGGCGCAGGCCGCCGACCTCGCTGAACGCGTTCCGCTCGTGCACCTCGGGATGGCTGAGCGCGTGCAGGGCGACGGTCGGGTTCCCGGTGCGGCCCGCCCAGCAGCGCAGGGCCACCTGCTGGGCCATCGTGCCGGTCGGGAAGAACACGGCGGCCTCGGTGCCGAGCAGCCCCGCCACCTTCGTCTCCAGCGCCTCGACGACACCGTCGCCGTAGATGTCGGACAGCTCGTCCAGGTCGTGGACGCTTTCGGCCTCCTCCAGCAGCGCCAGGCGCTCCCGGAGGGTGCGGTGGAAGCCGAAGCGCGCGAACACGCGCCGGGCCGAGCGATGGGCGGCCAGCCGCCGCTCCCGCAGCCGTGCGCCCCGGTCGTCGGCCGTCACCTGATCGTCGTGTTCCGCCGTATCGGTCATCCCCGGATCCTCCCTCGCGAGCCTGCCGCCGGGCATCCGCATTTCCTTACGCCGGCGCCGTGGATGGCCGCACGGGCATGCACAGCCTGTGGACAACCGAACGCCCCTCGAACCGATCGCGTTAACATGACGAGAAATCGTCCGGTACCCGGAGCGGACTGGAACGGGAAGGCCGCCGTCGAGTGAACACAACCCCACAGCCAGACCCCAAGGACCGCCCCGCGCGGCTCACCGTCGGCGTCGTCGGCGCCGGCCGCGTGGGTCCCGCGCTGGCGGCATCCCTGCAACTCGCCGGGCACCGCCCGGTCGCCGTCTCCGCGGTCTCGGAGGCATCCCGGCGCCGCGCCGGGCAACTGCTGCCGGACGTGCCGGTGATGCCGCCCGCCGAGGTGCTCCAGCGGTCCGACCTGGTGCTGCTGACCGTTCCCGACGACGCCCTGCCCGACCTGGTCACCGGCCTCGCCGACACCGGCTCCGTCCGGCCCGGGCAGCTCCTCGTGCACACCTCCGGGCGGTACGGCGCCCGGGTCCTCGACCCCGCCCTGCGCGCGGGCGCGCTGCCGCTCGCCCTGCACCCCGCGATGACCTTCACGGGCACGCCCGTGGACGTCCAGCGGCTGGCCGGCTGCTCCTTCGGCGTCACCGCCCCCGAGGAGCTGCGCCTGGCCGCCGAGGCCCTCGTCATCGAGATGGGCGGCGAGCCGGAGTGGATCGCGGAGGAGAACCGGCCGCTCTACCACGCGGCGCTCGCCCTCGGGGCCAACCACCTGGTCACGCTGGTCGCCCAGTCCATGGAGCTGCTGAGCGCGGCGGGCGTCTCGGCCCCCGACCGGATGCTCGGCCCGCTGCTCGGCGCCGCCCTGGACAACGCCCTGCGCTCCGGCGACGCGGCCCTCACCGGCCCGGTCGCGCGCGGCGACGCGGGCACGGTCGCCGCGCATGTGACCGAGCTGCGCCGGCACGCCCCGCAGACCGTCGCCGGCTACCTGGCGATGGCCCGCGCGACCGCCGACCGCGCCCTCGCCCACGGCCTGCTGAAGCCGGAGCTCGCCGAGGACCTCCTCGGGGTACTCGCCCACGGGACCGACGGCACCGAAGGGGACGCCCGATGACCACCACCCTGCTGCGCACCGCGGGCGAACTGCACGCACGCACGCGTACGGGCCGCCGCGCCGTGGTGATGACCATGGGGGCGCTGCACGAGGGCCACGCCACACTGATCCGCACCGCGCGCGGCATCGCCGGACCGGACGGCGAGGTCGTCGTCACCGTCTTCGTCAATCCGCTCCAGTTCGGCCAGGGCGAGGACCTCGACCGCTACCCGCGCACCCTGGACGCCGACCTCGCCCTCGCGCAGCGGTCGGGCGCGGACGTCGTGTTCGCCCCCGCAGTGGACGAGGTCTACCCGGGCGGCGAGCCCCAGGTCCGCATCACCGCGGGCCCCATGGGCGAGCGCCTGGAGGGCTCCTCCCGCCCAGGCCACTTCGACGGCATGCTCACCGTCGTCGCCAAGCTGCTGCACCTGACCCGCCCCGACGTCGCCCTGTACGGCCAGAAGGACGCCCAGCAGCTCGCGCTGATCCGCCGCATGGTGCGGGACCTGAACTTCGGCGTGGAGATCGTCGGCGTGCCCACGGTCCGCGAGGAGGACGGCCTGGCCCTGTCCAGCCGCAACCGCTACCTGTCGGCCGCCGAGCGGCGCACCGCCCTCGCCCTGTCCGGGGCCCTGTTCGCGGGCCAGGACCGGCACGCCGCGCAGGAGGCACTGCGCGCCCGGGCCCGCGAAGTGCCCGCCACGCGCGCGCGTGCCGAGGCGCTCAGCGCCATAGGGGAGTCCCGCGCGGCGGCCGACGCGCACGCCGTGGCGACGGCCGTCCCGGGCGGCCCGGCGGCCGTCCGCGCTGCCGCCCGCCAGGTCCTCGACGAGGCCGCCCGCCTCGAACCGCCCCTCGTGCTGGACTACCTCGCCCTGGTCGACCCGTCCGACTTCACCGAGATCGGGGACGACTTCACCGGCGACGCGGTCCTCGCCGTCGCCGCCCGGGTCGGGGCGACCCGGCTGATCGACAACGTCCCCCTCACCTTCACCAGCTTCGGAGCCGCCTCGTGACCACCACAGGCATACGACTGCACGCCCCCGCCGCCGGGTGGTCCATCGCCGCGGACGTGGTCGTCGTCGGCTCCGGCGTCGCCGGGCTGACCTCCGCCCTGCGCTGCGAGGCCGCGGGCCTGCGGACGGTCGTCGTCACCAAGGCCCGGCTCGACGACGGCTCCACCCGCTGGGCCCAGGGCGGCATCGCCGCGGCACTCGGCGAGGGCGACACCCCAGAGCAGCACCTCGACGACACCCTGGTCGCGGGCGCCGGCCTCTGCGACGAGGACGCGGTCCGCCTCCTGGTCACCGAGGGCCCCGACGCCGTACGCCGCCTCATCGAGACCGGCGCCCGGTTCGACGAGTCCTCCGAAGGCGATCTCGAACTGACCCGCGAGGGCGGCCACCACCGCCGCCGCATCGCCCACGCCGGCGGTGACGCCACCGGCGCCGAGATCTCCCGCGCCCTGGTCGAGGCCGTCCGCGCGCGGGGCGTGCGCACCGTCGAGAACGCGCTCGTCCTGGACCTCCTCACGGACGCGGAGGGCCGTACCGCCGGTGTGACCCTGCACGTCATGGGGGAGGGCCAGCACGACGGCGTCGGCGCCGTCCACGCCCCCGCGGTGGTCCTCGCGACCGGCGGCATGGGCCAGGTCTTCTCCGCCACCACCAACCCGTCGGTGTCGACGGGCGACGGCGTGGCGCTCGCGCTCCGGGCGGGCGCGGAGGTCAGCGACCTGGAGTTCGTCCAGTTCCACCCGACCGTGCTGTTCCTGGGCCCGGACGCGGAGGGCCAGCAGCCCCTGGTCTCCGAGGCCGTGCGCGGCGAGGGCGCCCATCTGATCGACGCCGACGGCGTGCGCTTCATGGTCGGGCAGCACGAACTCGCCGAGCTCGCCCCCCGCGACATCGTCGCCAAGGGCATCCTGCGCCGCATGCTGGAGCAGGACGCCGAGCACGTGTACCTCGACGGCCGGCACTTCGGCGCGCAGATGTGGGAGCACCGCTTCCCGACGATCCTGGCCGCCTGCCGCGCCCATGGCATCGACCCGGTCACCGAGCCCATCCCGGTCGCCCCGGCCGCCCACTACGCCTCCGGCGGCGTCCGCACCGACGCCCACGGCCGTACGACCGTCCCCGGCCTGTACGCGTGCGGCGAGGTCGCCTGCACCGGCGTGCACGGAGCCAACCGGCTGGCGTCCAACTCCCTGCTCGAAGGCCTCGTCTACGCCGAGCGCATCGCGGACGACATCGTGGCGAGCGGCCTGCCCGCGCGCGTGCCCCAGCCGGTCCCGCACCCCGAGATCCCCGAGCACCCGCTGCAGAACCCCGAGGCCCGCTTCACGATCCAGCGGATCATGACCGGCGGGGCTGGCGTCCTGCGCTCGGCCGGCTCCCTCACCAAGGCCGCCGACCAGCTCCAGCGCCTGCACACCGACGCCCGGGAGGCCCTCGCCGAGCACGGCAAGACGGCCGAGGCCGGCGTCGACACCTGGGAGGCCACCAACCTCCTGTGCGTGGCCCGCGTCCTGGTCGCCGCCGCGCTGCAGCGCGAGGAGACCCGGGGCTGCCACTGGCGCGAGGACCGCCCCGAGCGCGACGACACGGCCTGGCGCCGCCACATCGTCGTGACCCTGAACCCGGACCGCACGCTGGCCGTGCACACCACGGACACCACACACTTCCCCCCTAC
>NZ_JAIGQA010000113.1:0-27125 GCF_019733245.1 Streptomyces sp. WAC04114 | reverse complement strand
AACGCCAGCGACGAATGCAACGGCGCACCACCCGGGCCATACAACCCCGACGCCCACCCCACATAGTTCGCCAGACCGCCATGCGTGACCGCCACACCCTTCGGCCGCCCCGTCGACCCCGACGTATGCATCACATACGCCAACTGATCCGGCACCACAGCCACCGAGGAGGCTGTGGCGGAGTTCAGGGCCAGGTGTGCGGTCACCGCGGTGTCGTCCAGTACGACGATGTCGACCCGGTCGGCGGCTGCGTCCAGCCGGTCGCGCAGGTCCGCCTCCGTCAGGGCGATCCGTACGCCCGCGTCTTCGGTCATGTAGGAGATGCGGTCCGCCGGGTAGGCGGGGTCGAGGGGCAGGTACGCGGCGCCGGCCTTCCACACCGCCAGCATGGCGACGACCATCCGGGCACCACGGCCGAGGCAGAGAGCCACGACCGACTCGTGGCCGACGCCCTGGTCGGTGAGGTGAGCTGCCAACTGGTTCGCCCGGGCGTCCAGTTCGGCGTAGGTGACCTCCGTCTCGCCGTCGATGACCGCCACCGCGTCCGGCGTCCGTGTGGCCTGCGCCTCGAACCGTTCCGGCACCGCGGCGGCCGCGTCTGCCCGGGTGTCGTTCCATGTGCGCAGCATGCGCAGGCGCGTGGCCGGGTTCAGGACGCCGATCGTGTTCAGGAGGACGTCCGGGGCACCGGCCGCGGTCTTCTCCAGGGCCTCGACCAGTTCCTCCGTGGCGTTGGCGAGGAGTTCGCCGACTTCGCGGGCGTCGATCGGGGCGACCGCGTCCACGGCGAGTGACAGTGCGGTGCCGTCGTCGTCGAGGGAGACGGTGAGCGGGTAGTTGTTGCGCTCCTGCGAGAAGACGATCCGGATGCCCTGGAGGGGAGCCGGGGACGGTCCGCCGTAGCTCTCCTGGCCGCTGTTGTGGCGGTAGTTGAAGAGGGCGGTGAACAGCGGGGCGTCGCCCGGCACCCCGCTGGCCCGCTGGGCCAGTGCCAGCGGCGCGTGTTCGTGTTCCAGCAGGTCGGCCAGCTGCCCGCGGAGGGCGGTGACCGCCTCCCGCGCCCCCAGCCCCGCGGTCCGCACACGGACCGGCAGCGTGTTGATGAACGGGCCGAGGGTGCGCGTCGCGCCGGTGCCGCTGTTCATGCGGCCGAAGAGCACGGTCCCGAACACCACGTCGTCGCGGCCCGACACCGCGCCCAGCACGCGGGCCCAGGCCACGTGCAGCACGGTCGCCGGGCTCGCTCCGACGCGTCGGGCCGCCTCGCGCAGCCGATCGGTCAACCCCGCGTCCAGCGAGAGGTCCTGGCGGACGACCGCGTGGCCGTCTCCGCGCACGTCCACCTGCCCGTAGGGCGCGGTGGGTTCCGTCACGTCGGCCAGCAGGTCGGTGAAGTAGCGTTCGTGCGCGTCGCGTGCGGTGCCGCCGCGTGCCTGGGCCACGAAGTCGCGGAACGGCATCGGAGCGGGCAGCTCCGCGCCGCGACCCGTTACGAATGCCTCGATCTCGGTGAGCAGCATCTCCAGCGCGGTGTGGTCCATGGCCATGTGGTGGACGCGGATCAGCGCCAGCCGGCGTCCGGTGCCGGGCACGTCGGCTGTGTGCACGTCCATCAGGGGTGCCCGGTTCAGATCCACGGCCATGCCCGCGGCCGTCAGGAGCCCGGCCACCGGGTCGGTGACGTCCGGGGCGAGGGTCACCTCGCTGACGGGCAGGGTGGCCGTGCGCCACACCACCTGCACCGGCTCGCGCAGGCCCTGCCACACCATCGACGTCCGGTAGATGTCATGTCGGTCGACGACCTGCTGGAGTGCGGCGAGGAAGGTGTCGAGCCGCTCCTGCGAGTCGAACTCCACGACCGTCGGCAGGACGTACGTGTCCTCCCCTCCATCGGCCAGGAGGTGGTGGAAGAGGAGACCTTCCTGGAGGGGAGCGAGGGGGTAGACGTCGGCCACGTTCGGCGCGCCGCCCTCGACCGAGGCGACGACCCGGGCGATCTCCTCCGCCGTCAGGTCCACCAGCGGCAGCATCTCCGGCGTGATCCGCTCGGCGCCCTCGGGAATCAGGTTCGCCGGCACCTCCAGCTCCTCGGCCGTGGACAGGGCCAGACCGGCGGGGGTCGGGGTCTGGAACAGGGCCCGCACCGCCACGGACACGCCCCGTTCCCGCAGACGGTCCACGAGCCGGATCGCCAGCAGCGAATGACCGCCGAGGCGGAAGAAGTCGTCGTCGACGGCGACCTCGTCGAGGCCGAGGACCTCGGCGAAGGCCGCGCAGACGATCTCCTCCCGGGCGTTGGACGGGCCGCGCCCCGACCCCGCCAGCGCGGCGAAGTCCGGTGCCGGAAGCGCTCGTCGGTCGAGCTTGCCGTTCACCGACAGGGGCAGCTCGTCCAGGACCATCACCACGGACGGAAGCATGTACTCGGGCAGCCGCTCGGCCGCGGACAGGCGAACGGCCTCGCCCAGTTCGGCGGCCGGCGACGCACCGTCAGCCGGCACGACGTACCCGACCAGACGGACCTCTCCGGGAACGTCCTCGCGCGCGACCACGACGGCCTGCGCGACCTGCGGGTGCGCAGCGAGGGTCGCCTGGACCTCGCCGGGCTCGATCCGGAAGCCGCGGACCTTCACCTGCTCGTCCACGCGTCCCAGGTACTCCACCTGGCCGTCCGCGTTCCAGCGCACCCGGTCACCGGTGCGGTACATCCGCCCGCCGGGCTCGCCGTAGGGGCAGGCCACGAATCGCTCGGACGTCAGCCCGGCCCGGCCCAGGTAGCCGCGGGCCAGGCCGGCGCCGGCGATGTACAGCTCGCCGGCGACGCCCGGGGTCGCGGGCCGCAGATGGGCGTCCAGGACGTAAGCCCGCGCGTGGGAGAGGGCACGGCCGATCGGCACCGCGCCCGCCACCGGGCCTTCGACGCGCCAGGCCGTCGAGTAGACCGTCGCTTCCGTGGGTCCGTAGATGTTCGCCACGCGGGCATCCGGCAGCGCGTTCCGTATGCCCGCCACGATGTCGGCCGTCAGGGCCTCGCCCGCCAGGACCACCGTGCGCGGGCGGACCGCGACGCCGCTCTCCAGCACCCGCGCGAACGCCGACGGGACACCGCTGACCAGGCTCGCCCGTCCGGACGAGGCCCCGGAGCCGGCCAGCGCCAGGAAGTCCTCGACCACCTCGACCGCACCGCCCGACACGAGAGGGCCGAACAGTTCGAAGACGGACACGTCGAAGCTGAACGACGTCGAGACGACCACGTGGGAGAACTCTTCCGCGGAGAACTCCCGGACCGCCCAGGTCAGCAGGTTGGCCACCGAGCGGTGCTCCACGACCACGCCCTTCGGCCGGCCGGTGGAGCCCGAGGTGAAGATGACGTAGGCCGGGTGCTCCGGGCGCAGCGCCTCGGACCGCTCGTCGTCCGTCACGGCGTCCCCGCGCAGGGCCGCCAGCTCCTTCCGCGTGACGGGAGCGTCCAGTACCACCGCCGGGCAGGCGATGTCGCCTGCGCCGGGCACGGACTCCGCCGTGGCGGTGGAGACGATGACGGCCGCCGGCCGGGCGTCGGCCAGCATCCGGGCCACCCGCTCGGCCGGGTGTCCGGTGTCGACGGGCAGATAGGCGCCGCCCGCCTTGAGCACCGCCAGCAGCGCCACCACCGCGTCCGGGCCCCGCTCCAGGCACACCCCGACCAATGACTCGGGCCCCACACCCCGCTCGATCAGCAACCGGGCCAGCCGGTTGGCGCGCGCGTCGAGTTCGGCGTACGACACGTCGGCCGTGCCGCCACGGAGGGCCACCGCGTCCGGTGTCCGAGCCACCTGCGCATCGAAGAGCTCCACGACGGTCGCCGAGGTGAGCGCGGCCGAACCATCGTTCCAGTCGAGCAGCACCCGGCGGCGCTCGTCTGCGTCGAGGACGTCCACCTCGCCCAGCCGCACCGACGGGTCGGTGACGAGTGCCCGCAGCACCCTCACCCAGCGTGCCACGAGCGACTCCACCGACACGGCGTCGAAGAGATCGGCCGACCCGATCACCTCACCGTGCAGGCCCGCCGGCGCCCCGTCGGCGTCGAACAGCTCCCTGGCGCTCGCCTCCAGGTCCACCTTGGCGGCGGCGCTGGTGGCCACCCCGGTCCCGCCCGAGGCCTCGACGGACACGGGCCGTACTCCGCCGTCCTCCATCGTCAGCATGACCTGGAAGAGCGGGTGCCGGGCGAGTGAACGGGTCGGGGCC
Organism: Streptomyces sp. WAC04114; assembly: GCF_019733245.1. Classification (NCBI taxonomy): domain Bacteria; kingdom Bacillati; phylum Actinomycetota; class Actinomycetes; order Kitasatosporales; family Streptomycetaceae; genus Streptomyces; species Streptomyces sp. WAC04114. The sequence goes on along the minus strand of NZ_JAIGQA010000113.1, from coordinate 22,895 downwards.
AGTGCCTCGACCAGCTTCTCGAACGGCACGTCCTGATGCGCGAAGGCCTCCCAGGAAGTCTCCCGGACCCGGCCCAGCACCTCCGTGAACGTCGGGTTCCCGGAGAGATCGGTACGCAGCACCAGGGTGTTGACGAAGAACCCGATCAGATCGTCTAGCGCCACATCGGTACGCCCGGCCACCGCCGCGCCCACCGGGATGTCCTCTCCCGCACCGAGCCGCGAGAGCAGCACCGCGAGTGACGCCTGCACCACCATGAAGACGGTCGCGCCGTCGCCCCGGGCCAGCTCGGCCATCCGCGCATGCACGTCGGCGGGAACCTCGAACGGCACCCGGTGCCCCTGGTACCCGGCCACCGCGGGCCGCGTCCGGTCGACGGGCAGCCCGATCTCCTCCGGGGCCCCGGCGAGCCGCTCACGCCAGTAGGCGATCTGACGGCCGGCCAGGCTCTCCGGGTCGTTCTCGTCGCCGAGCAGCTCGCGCTGCCAGAGCGCGTAGTCGGCGTACTGCACCGGCAGCGGCTCCCATTCGGGAGCCCGCCCCGCGCACCGCGCCTCGTATGCGGCGGTGACATCACGCGTCAGCGGCCCCATGGACCAGCCGTCCCCGGCGATGTGGTGGATGACGACCAGCAGGCAGTGGTCGTCCGGTGCGGCCGAGAACAGCCAGCTCCGGATCGGCACCTCGGTGGCCAGATCGAAGACCCGGCTCCCGGCCTCGGCGACCGCCTCGTCGAGCCCTTCGGAGGTGACGGCGGAGACGGTGAGCGCCCACTCCAGTTCGTCCTGCTTGAGGATCCGCTGGTACGGCTCCCCGTCCGCGACCGCGAACACCGTGCGCAGCACCTCGTGCCGCCCGATCACGTCCCGCAGTGCGGCATCGAGCGCCGCGGCATCCACCTCGCCCCGCAACCTCATCTGCACCGGGATGTTGTAGGTGGCGTTCGGGCCGTCCAGCTGGTTCAGGAACCACAGGCGGCGCTGCGCGAATGACAACGGAATCATCAGGACTCCTCCTGGTTGCGCATCGGCCGCAACGCCGGCCTAGCTGATGACTTGTGTTTTCCGAGCTGCTGGGAGAGTTCGGCCGGGGTCGGTGCCGCGAGCAGCACCTTCAGGGGCAGCTCCACCCCGAGGACGGCACGGATCTGGCTGATCGCACGGACGGCGAGGAGCGAGTGACCGCCGAGGGCGAAGAAGTCGTCGTCCACGCCGACGCTGTCGAGCCCGAGCACCTCCGCGAACGCCTCACAGAGCACCCGCTCCTGCTCCGTGCTCGGCCCGCGGCCGGAGCCGGTGGTGACCTCGGGTGCGGGGAGGGCCTTGCGGTCGAGCTTGCCGTTGACGGTCAGCGGGAGCTCGTCCAGGACGACGATCGCCGACGGGACCATGTACTCCGGCAGTCGGGCCGACATGAACCGGGTGATGGAGTCGGGCAGTTCGGCCGTGTCGTCGTCTACTACGACGTAGCCGACCAGGCGTACGTCGCCCGGGGTGTCCTCGCGGGCGACGACAGCCGCGCGGGCCACCTGGGGGTGGGCGGCGAGGGCGGCCTGGACCTCACCCGGTTCGATCCTGAAGCCGCGTACCTTCACCTGCTCATCAGCGCGGCCCAGGAACTCCAGCCGGCCATCCGAGGCCCAGCGCGCGAGGTCACCCGTGCGGTACATGCGCCCACCGGACTCGAAGGGGCAGGCGACAAACCGCTCCGATGTCAGATCCGGACGCCCGGCGTACCCACGTGCGAGCTGGGCACCGGCCACATACAACTCCCCGGCCACGCCGACGGGGGCGGGCTGAAGATTGCCGTCCAGGACGTACAGGCGGGTGTTCGCCACCGGACGGCCGATCGGCACCGCATCAGCGACGTCCTCGCCGGCACGGACTTCGAACACGGCACAACCGACCACCGTCTCCGTCGGCCCGTACTCGTTGACGACCACCGACTCCGGGGCGCGCTTCAGCCAGTCACGCACTACCGAACCCGACAGCGCCTCGCCACCCACCACCCACGTCCGCGCCGCACCCGACACATCCGCCAAGTGCTCGCCGAGCAGGGGAAGATGAGCGGGAACCACCTTCACCAGGCCGAAGCCAGAGCGCCCGTCCAGGATCTCGGCAAGGCCCTCAGCGCCGCCCTCCGCAGATACGACCACCGCTCCACCGGACACCAGCGGCACCAGCACACTGGTGACCGTCAGGTCGAACGCCAGCGACGAATGCAACGGCGCACCACCAGGGCCATACAACCCCGACGCCCATCCCACGTAGTTCGCCAGACCGCCATGCGTGACCGCCACGCCCTTCGGCCGCCCCGTCGACCCCGACGTATACATCACATACGCCAACTGAGCCCCAGACAGGCCGACTTCAGGCGCCTCCGGGGAAGCCGCGTCCAACTGCATACGCGTCAGCACGTCGTCGAGCGCCACCACCTGGCCACGGCCAGCCGGAAGCTCGTCGAAGACCTCCTCCATCGTCAGCGTCAGCACCGCACCGCTGTCCCGCATCACAAACGCGATCCGCTCCACCGGATACGACACATCGATCGGAACGTAAGCAGCCCCCGCCTTCCACACAGCGACGATCGCGGTGACCATCTCCGCACCACGAGGAAGCGCCAGACCGACCACGGACTCCGGGCCAACCCCCTGAGCCAGCAGATAGTGCGCAAGACGGTTCGCCGCGGCGTCCAACTCGGCGAACGACACCTCGACATCCCCGTCGACCACCGCCACCGCACCCGGAGTCCGCGCCACCTGCACCGCGAACGCCTCCGGCACCAGCACAGCCGCCTCGGCCTCGGTGTCGTTCCACTCCACCAGCACCCGCCGACGCTCATCCACACCCAGCACGTCCACGTCGACGAGCGGCAGATCCGGTCCCCCGCTCAGCGCACCCTCCAGTGCTTCCAGAACGTTCAGCGCGGTGCTTCGCATGAGCGCGGCAACACCATGGGCGTCGATGGGGTCGATCGCGTCGATCGTCAGGGAGAGGCCCGATCCGTCGTCGTTGACCGCGACGGACAGCGGGTAGTTGTTGCGGTCGACGATGAGCAAAGTCCGTATGCCCTCAGCGGCCCTGGGTCGCCCATCATCGGCCGGTTCGGAGTTGGGGCTGCTGTTGTGGCGGTAGTTGAACATCGACGTGAACAGGGGCTGATCGGCCGGCACCCCACTGGCCCGCTGCGCCACCGCCAACGGCGCATGCTCGTGCTCCAGCAACGCCGCCAGCTGACCACGCATCGCCGCCACCGCCTCCAGCACACCCACACCGTCGACCCGCGCCCGAACCGGCAACATATTCATGAACGGACCAGCCACCCGGTCCGCACCCGCACCACCATTCATCCGACCGAACAACACCGTGCCGAACACCACGTCACCCCGCCCGGACACCGCCGCCAACGTCCGCGCCCACGCCACGTGCATGACCGTGGCCACACTGGAACCCAGCCGTCGGGCCACGTCGCGCAGCCGGCGCTCAGCGTCCGCGGGGAAGGCGAGACCCGCCCGGACGACACCCCTGCCGTCACCGCGCGCATCCACCTGCCCATACGGCGCGGTCGCTTCGGTGACGTCACCCAGCAGCTCAGTGAAGTACTGCTCGTGCTCGCCGGTTTGTGCCGCGGCGCGCGCCTGGGCCACGAAGTCGCGGAACGGCAGCGGCTCGGGCAGTTCGTGCCCTCGCCCTGCGAGGAAGGCGTTCACCTCCGCCAGCAGCACCTCGACCGCGGTGTGGTCCTGGACCATGTGGTGCATCCGCAGGAGCAGGAGCCAACGGTCGGTACCGGGCTCCGCCGCCGCGTGCAGCCTGATCAGGGAGGCCTTGTCCAGGTCCATGGTCAGACCGCCGAGTGCCACCAGGTCGGCTGCGGGATCAACGCTTCCCGGAGGCAGTTCGAGTTCGTCCAGCGCCATGTCGACGTCGCGCCACACGGCCTGTACCGGCTCGCGCAGTCCCTCCCACACGATGGCCGTGCGGAGGATGTCATGGCGGTCCACCACCCGTTGCAAGGCGGCCCGGAAGGCTTCCAGGCGGGCCCGTGAGTCGAATTCCATGACGATCGGCTGGACGTAGGCGTCTTCGCCGCCGTCGGCGAGCAGGTGGTGGAAGAGCAGTCCCTCCTGGAGCGGGGCGAGCGGATAGACGTCCGCCAGGTTCGGCGCTCCGCCTTCGACAGTCCCGACGACCCGAGCGATCTCCTCCGCCGTCAGGTCGACCAGCGGCAGCATGTCGGGCCTGATCTCGGTAGCGCCCTCGGGAATGAGGTTCGCCGGTACAACGAGAAGTTCTTCGCCCGTGGTGGCCGCCAGCCCAGAAGGCGTCGGCGTCTCGAAGAGTGCCTTGACCGAGACGGAGACACCGCGTACCCGCAGGCGTTCGACCAGGTAGACCGCGAGGAGGGAGTGCCCGCCGAGGGCGAAGAAGTCGTCGTCCACCCCGACCTCGTCCACCCCGAGCACCTCGGCGAACGCCTCGCAGAGGATCTCTTCGCGGGCGTTGGCCGGGGCGCGGCCTGCGCCGGCCTGGTACTCCGGGGCAGGCAGAGCCTTGCGATCCAGCTTGCCGTTGACGGTCAGCGGGAGCTCGTCCAGGACGACGATCGCCGTGGGAACCATGTAGTCCGGCAGTCGGGCCGACACGAACCGGGTGATGGATTCCGGCAGTTCGGACCCGGGGTCGTCCTCTGCTACGACGTAGCCGACCAGGCGTACGTCGCCCGGGGTGTCCTCGCGGGCGACGACAGCGGCCCGGGCCACCTGGGGGTGAGCGGCGAGGGCGGCCTGGACCTCACCCGGCTCGATCCGGAAGCCGCGTACCTTCACCTGCTCATCAGCGCGGCCCAGGAATTCGAGCCGGCCATCCGAGGCCCAGCGCGCAAGGTCACCCGTGCGATACATCCGCCCACCCGCTTCAAACGGGCAGGCGACAAACCGCTCCGACGTCAGATCCGGACGCCCCGCATACCCACGTGCGAGCTGGGCACCAGCCACATACAACTCCCCCGCCACACCCACAGGGACGGGCTGAAGATTGCCATCCAGCACATACAGGCGGGTGTTCGCCACCGGACGGCCGATCGGCACCGCATCAGCAACCTCGTCACCCGCACGGACCTCGAACACCGCACAACCGACCACCGTCTCCGTCGGCCCGTACTCATTGACGACCACCGACTCCGGGGCGCGCTTCAGCCACTCCAGGACAACTCCGCCCGGCAGGGCCTCGCCACCGACCACCCAGGTGCGCGCGGCACCCGACACATCCGCCAAATGCTCGCCCAGCAGGGGCAGATGCGCGGGGACCACCTTGGTCAGGCCGAACCCGGAATGCGTCTCAAGCACCCGGGCCAGACCTTCGGCGCCACCCTCGCGGGACACCACCACCGCACCACCCGACACCAGCGGCACCAGCACACTGGTCACCGTCAGGTCGAACGCCAGCGACGAATGCAACGGCGCACCACCCGGGCCATACAACCCCGACGCCCACCCCACATAGTTCGCCAGACCGCCATGCGTGACCGCCACACCCTTCGGCCGCCCCGTCGACCCCGACGTATACATCACATACGCCAACTGAGCCCCAGACAGGCCGACTTCAAGTGCCTCCGGGGAAGCCGCGTCCAACTGCATACGCGTCAGCGGATCATCCAGCGCCACCACCTGGCCACGGCCAGCCGGAAGCTCGTCGAAGACCTCCTCCGTCGTCAACGTCAGCACCGCACCGCTGTCCCGCATCACAAACGCGATCCGCTCCACCGGATACGACACATCGATCGGAACGTAAGCAGCCCCCGCCTTCCACACCGCCAGAACCGCGGTCACCATCTCCGCACCACGAGGAAGCGCCAGACCCACCACCGACTCAGCACCCACCCCCTGCGCCAGCAGATAGCACGCAAGACGATTCGCCCGCCCGTCCAACTCGGCGAACGACACCTCGACATCCCCATCGACCACCGCCACCGCCTCAGGCGTCCGCGCCACCTGCACCGCGAACGCCTCCGGCACCAGCACAGCCGCCTCAGCCTGCGTGTCGTTCCACTCCACCAACACCCGCCGACGCTCATCCACACCCAGCACGTCGACCGCGCTCAGGCGCAGGTCCGGGTCCGTCGACATCTGGTTCAGGACGCTGGTGAGTCGGCTGGCGAGCGTGTCGACGGTGTGGGGGGCGAAGAGGTCCGCCGCTCCGATGATGGAGCCGTTGAGGCCGGCCGGCACTCCCTGTTCGTCGTGTGCCTCGCCCACGAGGACGTCGAGGTCGAACTTCGACACCACCGTGCCGGACCCGGCGGTGCCGCGGATGCCGGGCAGCTCGAGCTTCGCCTCGTCGTTGTTCTGGAGGGTGAGCATTACCTGGATCAGGGGGTGCCTGGCCAGGGAGCGGCTGGGGGCCAGTTCCTCGACCAGGCGCTCGAAGGGCACATCCTGGTGGGCGAACGCGGCGAGGCTGCTCTCGCGAACCCGGGCGAGGATCTCACCGACCGTCGGGTCTCCGGACAGGTCGGTGCGGGCCACGAGGGTGTTGACGAAGAAGCCCACGAGGTCGTCCAGCGCCTCGTCGGTGCGGCCCGCGTTGGCCGCGCCCATGGGGATGTCGGTGCCGACGCCCAGCCGGGAGAGCAGGGTCGCGAGGGCTGCCTGGATGACCATGAACATGGTCACGCCTTCGGCGCGGGCGAGTTCCGCGAGGCGGGCGTGGACCTCGGCCGGGATGTGCAGCGGCACCCGGTGTCCCCGGTGGGATGCCACGGCCGGGCGGACGTGGTCGGCGGGCAGCCGGAGTTCTTCCGGCAGGGCGGTCAGGGCGCCGCGCCAGTAGGTCATCTGTTGGGTGATGAGGCTGTCGGGGTCGTTCTCGTCGCCGAGCAGGTCGCGCTGCCAGAGGGCGTAGTCGGCGTACTGCACCGGCAACGGCTCCCACTCCGGAGCCCGGCCCGCGCACCGCGCCTCGTAGGCGTGGGACAGGTCGGCCGCCAGGGGGGCCGTGGACCAGCCGTCGCTCGCGATGTGGTGCAGGACCACCACGAGCACGAGTTCGTCGCTGTCCGTCTCGAACAGCGTGACCTTGAGGGGGAGTTCGGTGGCGAGGTGGAAGGCGTGCCCGGCGGCGGCTGCGATCGCCGCGTCGAGTTCCTCCGGGGTGGTGTGGCCGGCCTCGACTTCCCAGTCGAGGTCCTCCGGGGCGAGGACGAGTTGGTGAGGCTCACCGTCGGCGACGGCGTAGACGGTGCGCAGCACCTCGTGGCGGCCGATCACATCGCGCAGGGCCATGCCGAGCGCCTCGCGGTCCGTTTCTGCCGACAGGCGCAGGACGATCGGAACGTTGTAGGTGGCGCCGGGGCCCTCCAGCTGGCCGAGGAACCACAGGCGGCGCTGGGCGAAGGACAACGGCACCCGTTCGGGGCGGGGCTGGGCGAGGAGCGGTGGGCGGGCGGCCTCGGACTCGTCGAGGACCGCCGCCAGCCGGGCCACGGTGGGTGCTTCGAAGAGGGCGCGCAGGGGGACCTCTACACCGAGCAGGGAGCGTACGCGGCTGATGAGTTTGATCGCCTGCAGCGAGTGGCCGCCCGACTCGAAGAAGTCGTCGTCGACGCCGATCCGTTCGCGGCCGAGGATTTGCGCGAACGCGGCGCACAGCAGTTCCTCGCGGACGTTGGCGGGTGCGCGGCCCGGTCGCGGGCCGCCGTCCGTTGCGGGGGACGGCGATCGGTCCGTGCCGGTGAGGATCTCCAGTCGGCCGTCGTGTGTCCAGCGGGCTCGGTCACCGGTCCGGTGGAGGGGGGTGTCGTCGCCGGTGAGCGGGGCCGTCACCGGGTCCGTGGTGTGACCGTCCCCGGCGAGGTACAGGTCGCCGACGACGGCGGGGGGTGTCGGGGCGAGGTCCGCGTCGAGCAGGTAGACCCGGGAACCGTCGACGGGGTGGCCGCAGGCGCGTACGTCGCTCCACTCCGTCAGGATGCGCTGCCGTTCCTCGCCGGAGAGGACGTCGACGGCGGCCAGCCCGACACCGGGGTTGTCGGTGACTTGGTCCAGGAGACGCCGCAGACGGGCCGCGAAGCGAGTGGCGGACTCGGGGGTGAAGAGGTCGGCGGCCAGGGTCGCGGAGCCGCGCAAGCCTGCGGGGGCGCCGTCCTCGTCGTGGGCCTCGGCGACGGTGACCTCGATGTCGAACCGTGCGGTGGTGTTGCCCGTGGCCGTGCTGCCGGCGCTCACGCCGTCGAGGTCCAGGCGGGGTGTGGCGGCGGTCTGTGACGTGAGCAGGACCTGGAAGAGGGGGTGCCGGGCGAGGGAGCGGGACGGGGCGAGCTCCTCCACGAGCCGCTCGAACGGCACGTCCTGGTTCTCGAAGGCCGCGAGGCTGGTCTCCCGGACCCGGGCCAGTACGGCGCCGAACGTCGGATCGCCGGACAGGTCGGTGCGCAGGACCAGGGTGTTGACGAAGAAGCCCACCAGGCCGTCGAGGGTTTCGTCCGGGCGTCCGGCGACATCGGTGCCGAGGGGGATGTCGGTGCCCGCGCCCAGCTTGCTCAGGAGCACCGCCAGGGCCGCCTGGACGACCATGAACATGGTGACGCCCTCGGTCCGGGCCAGCTCCGCGAGCTTGGCGTGCAGGTCGGCCGGGATGTCCAGGGGAACCCGGTGTCCCTCGTAGGAGGGGGACTCGGGGCGGGGGTGGTCGGCGGGCAGGGTCAGTTCGTCCGGGGTGCCGGCCAATGTGGAGCGCCAGTAGGCCAGTTGGCGGGCGATGAGGCTGTCGGGGTCGTTCTCGTCGCCGAGCAGCTCGCGCTGCCAGAGGGCGTAGTCGGCGTACTGCACCGGCAGTGGCTCCCACTGCGGGGCCGTGCCGGAGCGCCGGGCCTCGTAGGCGTGGGACAGGTCGGCCGCCAGGGGGGCCAGCGACCAGGCGTCACCTGCGATGTGGTGCAGGACGACCAGCAGGACGCTCTCCTCGGGTCCGGCGGTGAACAGCCAGGCACGCAGGGGGAGTTCCGTGGCGAGGTCGAAGGTGTACCGGGCCGCTCGGGCGATCGCGTCGTCCAGCGCCTCCGGGGCGACCTCGGCCTCGGTCAGCGCCCAGTCCTGCTCGTCCGGGGTGAGGATCCGCTGGTGGGGCTCGCCGTCGGCGGCGGCGTAGACGGTGCGCAGCACCTCGTGCCGGCCGATCACGTCCCGCAGTGCCCGGCCGAGTGCGCCGGCGTCGACCTCGCCGGTCAGCCGCAGCGCGACCGGGATGTTGTAGGTGGCGCTCGGTCCTTCGAGGGCGCCGAGGAACCACAGGCGGCGCTGGGCGAAGGACAACGGCAGCCGTTCGGGGCGACCGCCGGCCGTGAGTGCCGGTCCGGTCCGCTCGTTCGTGGTCGGCGAGAGCCGGGCGGCCAGGCCGGCCACGGTCGGGGTGTCGAACAGGGAGCGCAGGCTCACGTCGACGCCCAGCGCGGCGCGGATGCGGCCGACCAGCCGTACGGCGAGCAGGGAGTGGCCGCCGAGTGCGAAGAAGTCGTCGTCGACGCCGACCCGGTCCACGTCCAGGACCTGGGCGAACAGGGTGCACAGCAGCTCTTCGCGGAGGGTGGCCGGGCCGCGTCCGCCTTCGGAGCGGGCCTGGTCGGGGGCGGGCAGCGCCTTGCGGTCGAGCTTGCCGTTGGCCGTGAGCGGCAGGGTGTCCAGGACCACGACGGCCGACGGCACCATGTAGTCCGGGAGCCGGTGCGCGGTGTGTTCGCGTACCGCCGCCGGGAGTGCGGTCCCGGTGCCGGGTGCGGCGGGGGTCACGTAGGCGACGAGCCGCCGGTCGCCCGGGGTGTCCTCGCGGACGACGACCGCGGCCTGTGCCACATCGGGGTGCGCTGCGGTGGCGGCCTGCACCTCGCCGAGTTCGATGCGGTACCCGCGGACCTTGACCTGTTCGTCGGAGCGCCCCAGGTACTCGAGCTCCCCGGCCTCGTTCCAGCGGGCCAGGTCGCCGCTGCGGTACAGACGCTCCCCGAAACCGAAGGGGTCGGCGACGAACCTCTCGGCGGTCAGGTCCGGGCGGCCGAGGTAGCCGCGGGCCAGGCCGGCCCCCGCCAGGTACAGCTCACCGGCCACGCCGACGGGCACGGGGGCGAGGGAACGGTCCAGTACGTATGCCCGTGCGTTGGCGACCGGCCGGCCGATCGGGACCGTGCCGGGTACGTCGGCGTCGCCGTCGGCGAACCAGGCAGTCGAGTAGACCGTGGCCTCGGTGGGCCCGTAGATGTTCGCCACGCGCGCCTCGGGCAGGGTGTCCCGGATCGCGGCGACCGCGTCGGCGGTCAGGGCCTCGCCGGCCAGCACCACCGTGCGGGGCCGCAGCGGCAGCGGGCCGCTTGCCAGTACCTGGGTGAACGCGGACGGCACACCACTGACCAGGGTCGCCGGCCAGCCCTCGGACCGGCGCTCGGCGAGGGCCAGCAGGTCGTCGACGATCTCCACGGCGCCGCCGGTCACGAGCGGGCCGAACAGCTCGAAGACCGAGACGTCGAAGGTGAATGAGGTGGAGACGAGGACCCGGCGGAACTCCTGGGGGGTGAACTCCCGGCCCGCCCAGGTGAGCAGGTTCGTCACCGAACGGTGTTCGACCACCACGCCCTTCGGGCGGCCGGTCGAGCCCGATGTGAAGATCACGTAGGCCGGGTGGCGGGGTTCCAGCGGTGCGGTCCGCTCGTGCTGCGCGGGCGCGTCGGGAGAGAGTCCGGCGAGGCGCTCCGCGGTCCTCGGCGCGTCCAGCACCAGGACCGGCACATCCGTACCCTCCACCGGCAGGGTCGGCTCGGTGGACGCAGACACGAGCAACGCCGCCGGCCGCGCCTCACCGAGGATGTGGCCGATGCGCTCGGCCGGATACCGGGAGTCGAACGGCAGATAGGCACCGCCGGCCTTCAGGACGCCCAGCAGGGCCACCGCGGCGTCCACGCCGCGTTCCACGCAGACCCCGACGACGGACTCCGGGCCGATGCCCTGCCCGATCAGCAGCCGGGCCAACCTGCTGCTGCGTGCGTCCAGTTCGGCGTACGTGACCTCGGTGGGACCGTGGATCACCGCCACCGCGTCCGGGGTCCGCGCCGCCTGGGCGTCGAACAGTTCCGGCAGCGTCGCGAGCGGCACCTCGGCGGCCGTGTGGTTCCACTCCCCCACCACCCGTCGGCGCGCGTCCCCGGCCAGCACGTCCACCGCGCTCAGCGGCAGATCCGGGCCGCCTTCGGTGACCGCCGCTTCCAGGGCCGTCACCAGGTTCTCGACGGTGCTGCTCAGCAGCTCGGCGACGGCGTGCGGCGCGATCGGGGGCACCGCGTCCACGCTCAGCCCGAGGCTGTCGCCGTTGTCGTCGACGGAGACGAGGAGGGGGAAATTGGTGCGCTCGCCGGCGAAGACCGTTCGGATGCCCTCGACGGGCGCGGTCGCCGCACCCCGTTCCTCGGTGCCGCGGCCGGGGTTGTGGCGGTAGTTGAACAGGGAGGTGAACAGCGGCGCGTCGCCCGGCACCCCGCTCGCCCGCTGGGCCAGCGCCAGCGGCGCGTGCTCGTGCTCCAAGAGCCCGGCCAGCTGTCCGCGCATGGCCGTGACCGCCCCGGCGGCGCTCAGCTCCGCCACGCGCAGCCGCACCGGAAGGGTGTTGATGAAGGGCCCGGGCGTCCGTACCGCCCCGGCCCCGATGCGCCCGAACAGCACGGTGCCGAACACCACGTCGTCACGCCCGGCGACGGTGGCGAGGGTCCGGGCCCAGGCCACGTGCATCACGGTGGCCGGGCTCGTGCCCAGCCGCCGGGCGACCTCCCGCAGCCTGTCGTTCAGTTCCGCAGGGAGCGGCAACCGGTGCCGCACCACCCCGAGGCCGTCTCCGCGTGCGTTCAACTGTCCGTACGGTGCCGTCGGTTCGGTGACGTCGGCGAGCAGCTCGGTGAAGTACCGCTCGTGCCGCTCCGGCCGGGTGGTGCGGCGTGCCACGGCAACGAAGTCACGGAACGCAACCGGCTCGACGAGGCTGTCCCCGCGGCCGGAGAGGAAGGCCTGCACCTCCTCGAGGAGGATGTCCATCGCGGTGTGGTCCATGGCCATGTGGTGGACGCGGATCAGGGCCAGTCGGTGTCCGGTGCCGGGCACCTCCACCGTGTGCACGTCGATGAGCGGGGCCCGACGCAGGTCCATGGCGAGTCCGGCGAGCGCCAGCAGCCCGTCGACGGGCTCGGTGCCGGCGGCCGGTGACACGCGGTGCACGGGCAGCGCGGCGGAACGCCGGACGACCTGGACGGGTTCCCGCAGGCCCTCCCACACGATGGAGGTCCGCAGGATGTCGTGCCGGTCGACGACCTGCTGGAGTGCGGCGAGGAAGGTGTCGAGCCGCTCCTGCGAGTCGAACTCCACGACCGTCGGCAGGACGTACGTGTCCTCCCCGCCTTCGACGAGGAGGTGGTGGAAGAGGAGACCTTCCTGGAGGGGAGCGAGGGGGTAGACGTCGGCCACGTTCGGCGCGCCGCCCTCGACCGAGGCGACGACCCGGGCGATCTCCTCGGCCGTCAGGTCGACCAGCGGCAGCATCTCCGGCGTGATCCGCTCGGCGCCCTCGGGGATCAGGTTCGCCGGCACCTCCAGCTCCTCGGCCGTGGACAGGGCCAGACCGGCGGGGGTCGGGGTCTGGAACAGGGCTCGCACCGCCACGGACACGCCCCGTTCCCGCAGACGGTCCACGAGCCGGATCGCCAGCAGCGAATGACCGCCCAAGGCGAAGAAGTCGTCCTCGACCCCCACTCGCTCCAGCCCCAGGACCTCAGCGAAGACCTCGCACAGAACCTCCTCACGCACCCCCACCGGCCCACGTCCGGTACCCGCGTCGAACGACGGCACCGGCAGCGCGCGCCGATCCAGTTTCCCGTTCGGCAGCAACGGCAGCTCGTCCAGCACCACCACGGCCGACGGCACCATGTACCCAGGCAACCGCTCCCCCGCCAACCGCCGCAGCGCATCTGGCAGTTCGGCGACGTCCGCACCCTCGACGGGCACGACATAGGCGACCAGACGCACGTCCCCCGGTGTGTCCTCGCGGGCCACGACAGCGGCCCGGGCGACCTGCGGGTGCGCGGCGAGGACCATCTGCACCTCACCCGGCTCGATACGGAAGCCACGGACCTTGACCTGCTCGTCCGTGCGGCCGAGGTACTCCAGCTGCCCCTCGGCGTTCCACCGCACCCGGTCACCCGTGCGGTACATCCGCACACCCGACCCGAACGGGCTCGCCACGAACCGCTCCGACGTCAGCCCGGCCCGGCCCAGATAACCGCGAGCCACACCGGCACCGGCGATGTACAACTCCCCGACCACACCGGCCGGGACCGGCCGCAGGCGTGCGTCCAGCACGAACACGTGGGCGCCCGTCACCGGCCTGCCGATCACGGGCACGGCCGCATCCGCGACCCGGCCGATGACGGAGTCGACGGTGCACTCCGTCGGCCCGTAGAGGTTGAACGCTTCCAGGCCCGGGACGGTCCGCAGCCGCTGCCAGATCCCGGCGGGCACCGCCTCTCCACCGCAGGCGATCCGCCCCGGACGCCAGTCTCCGTCCAGCAGTCCCTCGTCCAGCAGCACCTGCAGATACGACGGCGTGACCTCGAGGAAGTCGACCCGGTGCTCGCCGATCCACCGCACCAGCCGGCCCGCGTCCCGCCAGGTCTCCCCGTCCACGACATGCAGCTCATGCCCCAGGAACAGCCCGGCCAGCTGATCCCAGGACGCATCGAAGGACACCGACGTCGTCAGCGCCACCCGCAACGGACCGCCCGAAGACGCCAGCAGACCCCCACGGTGCTCCTCGCACAGATTCACCGCACCCCGGTGACTCACCAGCACGCCCTTGGGCCGCCCCGTCGACCCCGACGTGAAGATCACATACGCCGGATGCCCCGGCTGCGGCAGGGCGTCCCGGGCGGGTGGGTGCGCGGGCAGCAACGACAGCATCGACGCGGTCGCCGGCTCGTCCAGCGTCACCACCGACGCCGCGAGGTCCGGCGCCAGCGAACCCATGGTGCCGCGCGAGGCCAGCACCACCGTCGGCGCCGCGTCCTCGATCATCAGCCCGAGCCGGCTCGCCGGGTACTCGGGATCCAGCGGCACATACGCGCCCCCGGCCTTCAACACCGCCAACAGCGCCACGACCAGATCGGGACCACGCTCCAGGCACACTCCGACCAGCGACTCCGGACCCACACCCCGCGACATCAGCAGCCGGGCCAGCCGGTTCGCGCGCGCGTCCAGCTCGCGATACGACACCTCGGCGCCTTCGGCGACCAGCGCGACGGCCTCGGGCGTCCGCGCGACCTGCGCCGCGAACAGCTCGGGCAGCGTCGCCGCGGCGGCGTCCCGCTCGGGCCCCTGCCCCTGCAGCCGCATCCGGTGCAGTTCGGCCTCGTCCACCAGGGCGACGGAACTGATCGGGGCCTGCGCGTCCGCCGCCAGCGCGGCGAGCACCCGCGACAACCGGTCCGTGAGCTGCTCGGCCGTGCGCAGCTCGAAAAGATCGGTGGCCACGGAAAGCGTTCCGCGCAGACCGGCCGGGGCGCCGGTCGGGTCGAAGAGCTCGGTGACGTTCACGTCCAGGTCGAACTTGACCGTGCGCTCCCCGACCGGCAGGCCCTCGGCATCCTCGGACACGGTGTCAACCACCGTGCGCCTGTTGTTCTGGACGGTCAGCATCACCTGGAACAGGGGGTGCCGGGAGAGCGAACGGACCGGGGCGAGTTCCTCGACCAGCTTCTCGAACGGCACTTCCTGATGCGAGAACGCCGCAAGACTGTTGCGGCGCACCCGGCCCAGCACTTCACGGAACGTGGGGTCACCGGACAGGTCCGTACGCAGCACGAGAGTGTTGACGAAGAAGCCGACCAGATCGTCCAGGGCCTCGTCCGTACGCCCCGCCACCGCCGTCCCCACGGGGATGTCGTCCCCCGCGCCGAGCCGGGACAGCAGCACCGCCAGGGCCGCCTGAAGCACCATGAACATGGTGGCGCCCTCGGCACGGGCGAGCTCCGCCAGCCGTGCGTGCACGTCCGCCGGCACGGCCAGCTGCACGCCGTGCCCCCGGTAACTGGACCTCACCGGGCGCGGCCGGTCGAAGGGCAGCTCCAGCTCCTCGGGCAACCCGGCCAGCGCGCCTCGCCAGTAGGTCATCTGCCGGCTCGTCAGACTGTCCGGGTCGTTCTCGTCGCCGAGCAGCTCGCGCTGCCAGAGCGCGTAGTCGGCGTACTGCACCGGCAGCGGGGCCCACTCCGGTGCTCGACCGGCGAGCCGTGCCTCGTAAGCGGTGGTGACATCACGCGCCAGCGGTCCCGTCGACCAGCCGTCCCCGGCGATGTGGTGCAGGACCACGACCAGGATCCGCTCTTCCGGACCTGCCGAGAACAGCCAGGCCCGGATCGGGATCTCGACGCCGAGGTCGAAGGCGTACGCCGTCACCTGGGCGACAGCCCCGTCCAGCCCCTCGGGGGGCACCTGAACGTCCGTGAGTGCCCACTCCAGTTCGTCCAGCTTGAGGATCCGCTGGTACGGCTCCCCGTCCGCGACCTCGAAGACGGTCCGCAGCACCTCGTGCCGCCCGATCACGTCCCGCAGCGCGGCATCAAGGGCCGCAGCGTTCGCGTCCCCCGGCAGCCTCACGATGAGGGGGACGTTGTAGACGGGGCTCGGCCCCTCCAGCCGGTTGATGAACCACAGGCGGCGCTGCGCGTATGACAACGGAATCATCAGGACTCCTCCTGGTTGCGCATCGGCCGCAACGCCGGCCTAGCTGATGACTGGTGGTGTGGGAGCTGCTGGGCGAGTCGGGCCGGGGTCGGGGCCTCGAAGAGGGTGGCGATCTCCAACTCGACACCGAGCACCGTCCGGACCCGGCTGACCAGCCGGACGGCGAGGAGGGAGTGCCCACCGAGCGTGAAGAAGTCGTCGTCCACGCCCACGCCGTCCACCCCGAGCACCTCGGCGAACGCCTCACACAGCAGCTTCTCCTGCTCGTTGGCCGGGGCGCGGCCTGCACCGGCCTGGTACTCCAGGGCAGGCAGGGCCTTGCGATCCAGCTTGCCGTTGACGGTCAGCGGGAGCTCGTCCAGGACGACGATCGCCGACGGGATCATGTAGTCCGGCAGTCGGGCCGACATGAACCGGGTGATGGAGTCGGGCAGTTCGGACGTGTCGTCGTCTGCTACGACGTAGCCGACCAGGCGTACGTCGCCCGGGGTGTCCTCGCGGGCGACGACAGCCGCGCGGGCCACCTGGGGGTGAGCGGCGAGGGCGGCCTGGACCTCACCCGGCTCGATCCGGAAGCCACGCACCTTCACCTGCTCATCAGCCCGGCCCAGGAACTCCAGCCGGCCATCCGCAGCCCAGCGCGCAAGGTCACCCGTGCGATACATCCGCCCACCCGCTTCGAAGGGGCAGGCGACAAACCGCTCCGACGTCAGCTCCGGACGCTTCGCATACCCGCGGGCGAGCTGGGCACCGGCCACATACAACTCCCCCGCCACACCCACAGGGGCGGGCTGAAGATTGCCGTCCAGCACGTACAGGCGGGTGTTCGCCACCGGACGGCCGATCGGCACCGCATCAGCAACCTCGTCACCCGCACGGACCTCGAACACCGCACAACCGACCACCGTCTCCGTCGGCCCGTACTCATTGACGACCACCGACTCCGGGGCGCGCTTCAGCCAGTCACGCACTACCGACCCCGACAGCGCCTCGCCACCGACCACCCACGTCCGCGCCGCACCCGACACATCCGCCAAATGCTCGCCCAGCAGAGGCAGATGCGCGGGAACAACCTTCACCAGGCCGAAGCCAGAGCGCCCGTCCAGGATCTCGGCAAGGCCCTCAGCGCCACCCTCCGCAGATACGACTACCGCAGAACCGGTGACAAGCGGCACCAGCACACTGGTCACCGTCAGGTCGAACGCCAGCGACGAATGCAACGGCGCACCACCCGGGCCATACAACCCCGACGCCCACCCCACATAGTTCGCCAGACCGCCATGCGTGACCGCCACACCCTTCGGCCGCCCCGTCGACCCCGACGTATACATCACATACGCCAACTGGGCACCAGCAAGCTCGACTTCAGGAGTCTCCGGGGAAGCCGCCTCCAGCTGCATCCGGGTCAGCGGATCATCCAAAGCCACCATCTGGCCACGGCCAGCCGGAAGCTCGTCGAAGACCTCCTCCGTCGTCAGCGTCAGCACCGCACCGCTGTCCCGCATCACAAACGCGATCCGCTCCACCGGATACGACACATCGATCGGAACGTAAGCGGCCCCCGCCTTCCACACAGCGAGGATCGCGGTGACCATCTCCGCACCACGAGGAAGCGCCAGACCGACCACGGACTCCGGGCCAACGCCCTGAGCCAGCAGATAGTGCGCAAGACGGTTCGCAGCGGCGTCCAACTCGGCGAACGACACCTCGACGTCCCCGTCGACCACCGCCACCGCACCCGGAGTCCGCGCCACCTGCACCGCGAACGCCTCCGGCACCAACACAGGCACCTCGACGGAACCGGTGTCGTTCCACTCCACCAACACCCGCCGACGCTCATCCACACCCAGCACGTCCACGTCGACGAGCGGCAGATCCGGTCCCCCGCCCAGCGCACCCTCCAGCGCACTCACCAGCGCCTCCGTGGCCGTCAGCCACAGGCCGACCACCGACTCCGCGTCGATGGACGACACCGCGTCCACCTGGAGGGCGAGACGGGAGTCGTCGTCGTTGACAGCGGCGGAGAGGGGGTAGTTGTTGCGGTCGACCACGAGGACCGTGCGGATGCCGTCCTCGCCTCCGTCGTGGTGGTCGTCAGGGGTTCGGCCCGAGTTGTGGCGGTAGTTGAACATCGATGTGAACAGGGGCTGATCGGCCGGCACCCCACTGGCCCGCTGCGCCACCGCCAACGGCGCATGCTCGTGCTCCAGCAACGCCGCCAGCTGACCACGCATCGCCGCCACCGCCTCCAGCACACCCACACCATCGACCCGCGCCCGAACCGGCAGCATGTTCATGAACGGACCAGCCACCCGGTCCGCACCCGCACCACCATTCATCCGACCGAACAACACCGTGCCGAACACCACGTCACCCCGCCCGGACACCGCCGCCAACGTCCGCGCCCACGCCACGTGCATGACCGTGGCCACACTGGAACCCAGGTCGCGGGCGACTGCGCGCAGCCGGTCCTCGAAGGCCTTGTGCAGCGGAAGGTCGTGGCGCACGATGCCGGCGCCGTCGCCGCGGACGTCGAGCAGGCCGAACGGGGTGGTCGGCTCGGTGACGTCGCCCAGCAGGCCGGCGAAGTACTCCTCGTGACCGCCCGCGGCCATCCCGGCGCGTGCCTGTGCCACGAAGTTGCGGAACGGCAGGGGCTCGGGCAGCGCGTCGCCGCGCCCGGCGACGACTTCCGCCACCTCGCGGATCAGGACCTCCTTTGCGGTGTGGTCCTGGACCATGTGGTGCAGCCGGATCACGGCCAGCCGGCGGTCCTCGCCGGGTACGGCGGCGGTATGGGCGTCGATCAGGGGCGCCGTGCCCAGGTCCATGGTGAACCCGCTCAGGGCCACCAGTTCGGCGGCGTGGTCGGGGTTCTCCGGGTCGAGCCGGACCTCACGGACGGGGAGGACGGCGCGGCGCCAGACGACCTGGACGGGCTCGCGCAGGTCTTCCCAGACGATGGAGGTCCGCAGGATGTCGTGCCGGTCGATCACCCGCTGGAGGGCGGCGAGGAAGACGTCCAGCCGCTCCTGGGAGTCGAACTCGACCACGATCGGCATCAGATAGGCGTCGTCGCCAGTGGCCAGGAGGTGGTGGAAGAGGAGGCCTTCCTGCAGGGGGGCGAGGGGGTAGACGTCGGCCACATTCGGTGCGCCGCCCTCGACAGATGCGACGACCCGGGTGATCTCCGCGGGGGTCAGGTCGACCAGCGGCAGCATCTCCGGCGTGATCTGCGCAGCACCCTCGGGAATCAGGTTCGCCGGTACCTTCACCGGCTCACCGCCCGTGGACGCCGCGAGTCCCGCCGGCGTCGGCGTCTGGAACAACGCCCGTACCGCGACGGACACACCGCGCGCACGCAGCCGCTCCACGAGCCGGATCGCCAGCAGGGAATGGCCGCCCAGAGCGAAGAAGTCGTCGTCGACGCCGACGCTGTCCAGGCCCAGGACCTCGGCGAAGACCTCGCACAGCACTTCCTCGCGCACCCCGGCAGGCCCACGTCCCGTGCCGGCCGCGTACGACGGCGCCGGCAGGGCACGCCGGTCCAGTTTTCCGTTCGGCGTCAGCGGCAGCTCGTGGAGGACGACCACGGCCGACGGCACCATGTATCCGGGCAGCCGCTCTCCCGCCAACCGCCGTAGCGAGGAGGGCAGTTCGGACAGATCGGCGTCGTCGGTCGGCACCACGTAGGCCACCAGCCTCGGGTCGCCCGGGACGTCCTCGCGGACCAGCGCCGCCGCCCGGGTCACCGACGCGTGGTCGGCCAGCACGGCCTCGATCTCACCCGGCTCGATCCGGAAGCCGCGCAGCTTGACCTGGTCGTCGACGCGTCCCAGGTATTCGAGATCGCCGTCGGAGCTCCAGCGGGCGAAGTCGCCGGTGCGGTACATGCGCGCGCCGGGCTCGCCGTAGGGGCAGGCCACGAACCGCTCGGACGTCAGCCCGGAGCGGCCGTGATAGCCACGCGCCACACCCGCGCCTGCGATGTACAGCTCACCGGCGACGCCCGGGGCCACCGGTCGCAGACGGGCGTCCAGGACGTAGACCGCGGTGTTGGCGATCGGGCGGCCGATCGAGGCCGGGCCGTCGATCCGGTGGGTGGTCGACCAGATGGTGGTCTCGGTGGGTCCGTACATGTTGGTCGCGGACGCCGCTCGGGACGTCAGTGTCCGGGCCAGCTCGGCGGGCAGTGCCTCGCCGCCCACCAGGACGGCGACCCCGGTCAGCAGGGTGTCGTCGCCGTCGGCGAGGACCGCGTGCCACAGGCTCGGGGTCGCCTGGACGATCGTCGCGCCCGAGGAGGCGATCAGCTGCCGCAGATCGCGCGGATCGCGTACGGTCTCCTGCCCGGCGAGAACCACGCGGGCCCCGGTGAGCAGCGGGAGGTACAGCTCCAGGCCGGCGATGTCGAAGCCGACCGTGGTGACGGCCAGCAGCCGGTCTTCGCTACCGAGTCCGAAGCGCTCCTGCATGGCGGCGAGGAAGTTCACCAGTGAGCGGTGCTCGACCACCACGCCCTTGGGGCGTCCCGTGGAACCGGACGTGTAGATGATGTACGCGGGGTGCTCGGCTCGCAGGCCGGTCGCGGGCGGGCGGTTCTCCGCCGCGGCCAGTTCCGCGGCCACGGCGGGGTCGTCGAGCACGAGCGTGGGCACGCCCGTCGTGTCGCCGTCCCCGGCGGGCCGGTCGAGCAGGCCCGTGCTGGTCAGGACGATCCGCGCCCCTGCGTCGGCGAGGGCGAAGGCCGTCCGCTCGGCCGGGTACTCCGGGTCGAGCGGGAGGTAGGCGCCGCCTGCCTTGAGTACGGCCAGGAGGCCGACCAGGAGGTCGGTGCCGCGGTCCAGGCACACTCCGACCACGGATTCGGGGCGCACACCCCGGTCCACCAGGAGCCCGGCCAGCCGGTTGGCGCGGGTGTCGAGTTCGGCGTAGGACACCTCGGCCCCGTCATGGACCACCGCCACGGCGTCCGGGGTGCGTGCCGCTTGCCCGGCGAACAGCTCCGGCAGCGTCGCGGGAGCCACTTCGGCGGCCGTGTCGTTCCAGTCGAGCAGCACCCGGCGGCGCTCGTCCGTGTCCAGTACGTCGACCGCGCTCAACCGCGCCTGGGGGTCGGCGACCAGCAGACCCAGCAGGCCGACCCAGCGTCGTGCGAGCAGCTCGGCCGTCGCCAGGTCGAACAGGTCCGCCGCAGCGATGAGGGAGCCGCGGACACCGGTCGGCCGACCGTCCGCGTCGAACGCCTCGTCGACGGAGAGCTCCAGGTCGAACTTGGCCGCCCGCTCACCACCGGGGAGCGGCTGCGCACCCGTCTCCCCCAGGTCCAGTACTGCCTCGGCGGTGTTCCGCACGGCGAGCATGACCTGGAAGAGGGGGTGGCGGGCCAGGGAACGGACGGGGGACAGCTCCTCCACCAGCCGCTCGAACGGCACGTCCTGATGACCGAAGGCCGACAGATCCGTCTCCCGCACCCGGGCCAAGACCTCACGGAACGTGGGATCGCCCGAGACATCCGTGCGCAGCACCAGCGTGTTGACGAAGAACCCGACCAGATCGTCCAGCGCCTCGTCCGACCGCCCGGCCACCGCCGTACCCAACGGGATGTCCTCACCCGCGCCCAACCGCGACAACAGCACCGCCAGCGAAGCCTGCAGCACCATGAACATCGTCACGCCCTCGGCCCGCGCCAACTCCACCAGCCGCGCATGCACCTCGGCCGGAACCTCCAGCGGGACGCTGTGACCGAGGTAGCCGGCGACGGGCGGCCGGGGCCGGTCCGCGGGGAGGGTCAGCTCCTCCGGTGCGTCCGCCAACGCTTCGTTCCAGTAGGTGAGTTGCTGCGACAGGAGGCTGTCGGGAGCCGACTCCTCGCCGAGCAGCTCGCGCTGCCATAGGGCGTAGTCGGCGTACTGCACCGGCAGCGGCTCCCACTCCGGAGCGCGACCGGCGAGCCGGGCCTCGTACGCCACCGACACATCGCGCGCCAGCGGGGCCGTCGACCAGCCGTCCCCGGCGATGTGGTGCACGGTGACGACGAGTACCTGCTCGGCGTCGGCGATCCTGAACAGACGTGCGGTGATGGGCAGTTCGGCGGACAGGTCGAAGGCGTGCCCGGTCGCCCCGGCGACGGCGGCGTCCAGTTCCTCCGGTGCGACCTCGGTCACCACCAGGTCCCAGTCCAGTTCCTCCGGCGCGACAACCCGCTGATGGGGCTCGCCGTCGGTGATCGAGTAGGTCGTCCGCAGCACCTCGTGGCGGCCGATGACGTCCCGCAGGGCGAGGCCGAGGGCCGCCGGGTCCAGCGAGCCCGTGAGCCGCAGCACGGTCGGGACGTTGTAGGTCGCGCTCGGGCCCTCCAGCTGGGTCAGGAACCACAGGCGACGCTGTGCGTACGACAGCGGTACCAGTTCCGGCCGTTCCCGCACGGCCAGCGACGGCCTGGCCGTGGCGACGTCACCGAGCCGGGCCGCGAGTCCGGCCACGGTCGGCGTGTCGAAGAGGGTACGGATGGCGACCTCGACACCGAGCAGGGTGCGGATCCGGCTGACCAGTCGCACCGCGAGCAGCGAGTGCCCGCCCAGCTCGAAGAAGTCCTCCTCCACGCCCACCGAGGGCAGACCGAGCACCTCGGCGAAGGCCAGGCACAGGATCTCCTCCTGCAACGTCGCCGGCCGACGCCCGGCGCTGCCCGACGCGTAAGCGGGGGCCGGAAGGGCCTTGTGGTCCAGCTTGCCGTTCGCCGTCAGCGGCAGGGCGTCCAGCACCACGACCGTCGAGGGCACCATGTGGTCCGGCAGCCGCTCCGCGACGAACTCCCGCAAGTCGGATATCGGTTCGGCGGCGATCGGGACGACGTAGCCGACGAGGCGGACGTCCCCCGGGGTGTCCTCCCGGGTCACGACAGCGGCCTGGGCGACCTCGGGGTGCGCGGCGAGGACCGTCTGCACCTCACCCGGCTCGATACGGAAGCCACGCACCTTGACCTGCTCGTCCGTGCGGCCGAGGTACTCCAGCTGCCCCTCGGCGTTCCAGCGCACCCGGTCACCCGTGCGGTACATCCGCACACCCGACCCGAACGGGCTCGCCACGAACCGCTCCGACGTCAGCCCGGCCCGGCCCAGATACCCCC